>CAMGEK010000006.1 GCA_946055105.1 uncultured Clostridia bacterium | reverse complement strand
TTGCTTTCATTATAGCACATCTTTTTCCATTTTACCACTATTTTTTTTAACTTTATGCGTAAACGGGCATAATTATGATATTTCCGGAGACGACTCCCGTCTCGTTTTTCAACATCGTATAAATCGAGAGCGCCGAATCGTAGGTCAATTCGGAAGAATTGATGAATACGTTGACGTTTTCCGAATCGTATCCGATGGAAACCACCGCGTCGGAAAAGCCGAGCGACTTGATCATCGTTTCGAGCACGAGTTCGTCCTCCATGATGCCGACCATCTTCTGCTTCATCGCCGCCGCCTCTTTGTATTCCGCGCTGTCGGAAGCGTATACGGCGAGCACGCTGTCGAGTTGTACGAATTCTTCGCTGCGCGTCGTCGAGCGTTCGGAGCGGAAGGACGTGAAATAGTTCGCCTGTACGGCGACGTCGCCGCCCGAAGCGTTTGCCGTTCTCGTTCCCGCAAGAACGAAATTGAAGATTGCCGTCACCGCAAGCAACAAAACCAGCGTGGACATCAGTGCGATTTTTTTGGCGTTTGTCATAATTCTTCTCCTTGCAAAAATATTTTTTCCGAGCGCGGTTTTCCGCGCCTCGGCGTTTGCCTTTTACGAAATCCGTCGATCGTCCGTCCGCGTTTCGGCGCCTTCTTTCAGCTTCGCGCGGATACGCCGCCGCCTTTCCTTCGAGCAATTCCGTTCCGCGTCGCTCCCGCCTCGCGGGCGCTTACGCGCCCTCGGCGGGATAGATTTTCACGTTTTTGCGATCCGCGCCGAGGGCGGTCGCCGTCGCTTCGAGAATGCGCAGCCGCGTGAGAAGACTGTCCTCGCCGCCGAAGATCACGACCGCGCCGACCGTCTCCGTCCGCGAAACCATCACCGTCACCTCCTTCACGCCGTCGATCTTTTCCAACAGCGCGCAAAGCCGCGTCTCTTCCTCCGTGGGCGCGTAACTCTGCGTTTCGCTCTTCCCGAAAAAAGCGATCTGAACCGCGAACAGCAACAGGAGCGCCAGAGCTCCGATCGCGACGGCGCGGATCGTCGGATTGCGGAAGATCGCCGCCAATTTTCCCTTCATGACACCTCCACCTCGCATCCGTAAGCGCCGCGCAACGCGCTTTCGATTTCTCTTATGATATTTATATGTTCGCCGCTCGGGTTTATTCCGAAATCTTTCACGCGCACGACGAGTCTTTTGACGAAAAAGGGCGATTGCTCCGAACACTCCGCTTCCGCCTCCGCGACGACCGAAAACCGCTCCGAAAGGTACGCCTCGATCTTTTCCGCCTCCCACTCCTCCGCAAACGAAGAACAGCGGAGAAAGTACGCTCCGTCCTCTTCCGCCGCCGTCGATCGGAACAGCTCCGTTTCCCCGACGGCAAAAAACCGCGCGAACGGCGCAACGAGCACCGCAACACACGCCAATTTTACGATTCCGCGCAGAAATTTCCCCGTTCCCCCTCCCGGCGAAACGATCGTTACGACGGCGGAGAGCAGGACGACGCCCGCAATGCTCAATACGTACGCTTTCATCAGAATATCGCCCCCGAAGAACAAATCAGCAACAGCAGCGTCACGAAATACATGAACGCGACGCTCAGAATCCCTGCGATAAAATAGCCGAGATCGCCCGCCAGATGGGATAAGAATGCGGAAATTTTTCCTCCGACGGGCTCCGTCGCCGCCGCAGAAAGTCTTAAAAAGAGCTGAAACACAACGAGCAGCACGAGCGGTCTGAACACCGCCGCGAACAGCATCAGAACCGCGAACGAGCCGAGCGCATTTTTGATCAGAGAGCTCCCCGCAAGAACGAGATCGAGCCCGCTCGACAAAAATCCTCCCACCAGCGGAACGGATGACGATACCGCATATTTCGCCGCCCGCAGAGACAGTCCGTCGTATTGCGCCGCCGTGATTCCCTGCACGCTCAAAAAAATTCCGTAAAGCCCCAACGACAACCCGATCAGCCACTTTCCGACGCTTTTGAACAGCTCCCCAAGCTTTTCCGTCCGCACGTCCTCCGTCAGATTCCCCACGAAACACAGCACCACGACCACGACCGCGCCGGGCAGTACCACGGACGCGAACAGCTCGCAGATCGCGCCGCTCATGAACGCCGTCGCGGGGCGGTAGATCGCCGCCGAGACGTTCCCGCCGCTCGCCGCCATCAACGTCAATAAGATCGGATAGACGAGCTCCATCTGTTTTTTCATCTGCGAAATCGCCCCGAATCCCGCCGAGAGCACCGTCACGAGACACGCGAGCACGACGCCGCCCACCGCAAGATAACCGACGAAATGTATTATGTCTGACATAGAACTATGCAAAAATCCTGATTTTGCCGAATTGAGAATTCCGCACAACAACGCTACCGCGAGAATGACGGAAAAAGCGGGCAACAGTTCTTCACCTTCGCTCCAAACGAGCGCGAGAACGGAATTCAACAGAGACGAATAGTCTGCGGACAGATCGCCCCCGATCAATCCCGCGAGCTTTTCCCGAACGCTGACGCCTCGAAAATCGGAGAGCGAATCGAGATACGTCTGCAATTCGTTCAGATCGAGCGAATCCAACAGCGCTTCGACGCTCTCTCTCAGGCGCGCCTCGCCGTCCCCCGTCTCCTCCGCCCGCGCGCAAAGCGTAGCGGACGGCGCGAGGACGGTCAGGACGATGGCAAGAATCAGAAACAGACAGGCGAAAACGCGTCGCCGACGGGTTCGGAAGAAACGCATCAGATCAGCTCCAATAATTGATTGATCAGCGTCAAAACGCTTTCGAGAATGGGAATCGCGAGGACGAGCAGGAGAATTTTTCCGCAGAACACGAGCTTGTCCGCTACGGAATTTTGTCCGAAGTCGTTGAGGATCCCCGCAGCAAACTCCACGAGATAGCCGATCCCGAGCATTTTGAGAAGTATTTTTACGAGCGAAGAATCGATCCCCGTCGCGTCCGCGATCTTTCCGAAGATGGCGACGCTGTCCCGAAAGAGCTCGAAGGTAAACAACAGCAAGATGATACTGCCCGCGACGGTCACCACAAACGCGAGTTCGGGTTTGACGCTTTTCAGCAGAATCGCCGCGACCGCCGTCACGAACGCGATCCCGACGAGTTGAAACACCTGCACCGTCAGTACGCTCCGAATATGGTTTTTATCGTTTCAAACAGATCCCCGATCATCGTCACCGTAACGGTGAGTACGAGGACGAGCCCTACGATGGAGACGACGGTCGCGATGTCGTCTCTGTCCGATTTTTTCAGCACCTGACAGACGATCGTGACGATGATTCCGATTGCGGCGATTTTGAAAATAATTGAAATATCCATATTTATACGATGAGAATGACGGCGGCGAGCCCCGCCAGAAGTCCGAGTTTGAGATACAGCTCTCCGCGCGCCTTCGCTTCCTTTTCGGCGGCGTTCTTTTTTTCGCTCAATTCCCCCTGTTGCGCCGAAAAAAAGCCGCTCTGCGAACGCGCGTCGCCCCGTCCGAGCATGCGAAAGTAATCGTTCGCCCAACTCTTTTCCTCCTCCGTCAGGTAGGGATACCCGACCTCCGCCGCCCGTTTGCGCGAAAATTCTGCGACCGTCCGTCCGAAATCCCCCTCGTAGCGCGTTTCCCTTAAAAACGCGTCGAGCGGGCGTCGGAGATAGACGAGTTCGTTGAGATAGCGTTCGTTCAAAAGATAAAAGCCTGTAAAAAAGCTCTTTCGGCGGCGGTATTTCCCCGCGGCAAGATAGCCGAGCAGGACGCCGAACGCGATCACGCACAGACAGAGCGCGAATTTAAGCCACATCGTCCGCTCCCCGACAGATTTTTCCGATCCGACCGAGTCCGTCAAGCAGCACGCAACGGTCGAACAAGCCGTGCGGTACGTCCTCCGCGTCCACGAGATGCGCCGAAGCGAACACGACGATCCCGCTTTTCCGCGCCCGTTCGACCGCTCTGTAATCTTCGGGAAGCAATTCGTCCGTCACGATGACGTCCGGCCGCATGGCGCGGATTCCTTCGGTAAACGCCGTCAACTTGTCCGCGAAGCGGACGACGTCGGAAGTCGCCCCCGTATCTCCCGCCGACAGCTCGCCGCGCTCGTCGCTCACTAAAATATTGACGGCGTACCGCTCGCTGACCAGACGGGAAAGATCGCGTAAAATCGTCGTCTTGCCCATTCCCGGCGGAGACGCCACGACGAGCGAGCAGATTCCGTTATCAAAACAGCGCTCGAAAATTTCCGCCGCGCACCCCTTGATTTCGTGCGGAATCCGTACGCAGAGCGAAGTGATCGAATGAACGGAGAGCACGCCGCCGTTTTCATAGACCACGCTTCCCGCCACTCCGATCCGTTCCCCGAATTTTCCCGTCACGAAACCGCGGCGAAGCTGGTTTTCCACCGCGTAGACGGAATACCCGCTTGCGGCGAAGAGCGTCTCTTCCACCTCTTCCGCGGTCGGCACGAGCGCGGTTGACGGCGAAAGCGTTACGCCGTTTTCTCCGAGCCACACGAACGTTCCGCCGAAATTGGCGCGCAACGGTTTGTCCGTCCGAATACGCAATTCGTACAGACGATTCAGATTGACGTGCCGCACGGCTTCTTTCAGGCGCGGCGAGAGAAATTCCAACATCGCTAATAATGTATGTCCGCCCGTCCCGATTTATGAGTATAAAAAAGCCTTCCCGAAGGAAGGTCTTTTCCGTGAAAGCCTCGCTAAGGCGTTTCCGCATTTTTTATTCGATGACGAACACGTTGACGCTGTTTTTTTTCAGCACGCCGCTCAGACGGTTCCCGACGACCGGAAGTTCCGAAACCGTCGGCGCGACGTTCTCTTTGACGCCGCTCTTTTCGCCGATTTCGTTCACCGTGCGATCGTCCTCATGAAACAGCGTCGTAATCCTCGCCCGCTCCCGCTTTCCGAAATGCGAAAGCTCCGCCTCGAACGGCTCGTCCCGCTCCGACGCGTTGACGACTTTGAGATAGACCGTACCGTCCTTTCCGACCGTTGCGCTCTGAAAGATTCGTCCGTTGACTTTCCAGACCGTTTTCCGCACAAGTTCCCGCCATTTCCCGTCGCGCAAAAGATACGCGGCGAACAGGTCGCGCGTATAGACGAGTTTCATCCGATCGCCGCCCTTTTCGTACCCTGAAAAGGGCGCGCCCGTCTCCTCGCAATCGACGCGCATGAAATCCGACCGCTTTTCGTACGCCACGCGGTAACCGTCCCGATTTTTTCCGTAGTGACAGCAGATGGAAAACCCGACGCAATCGGACGTTCCCGCGTCCCGCACGTCCGAAACGCCGACGCCTGCGATGAAACTCTGCTCGCCGCCCAATCGTTTGAACGCGATCTCGACTTCGCAATTTTCAAACGTTTCCGCGTCGTAATAAAAGCCGTTGAACGACTTCCCCGCTTCGACGATCAACGCGCCGTCCTGAACCTTTCCCCCGACTCCGCGCGGACAGACCTTCCAGCCGCCCGTTCCGTCTTTGAAATCGTGACGGTAAAGCGTCTTTCCCGTCGCCAGATCTCTGACCTCCACCGACGAGACGGCGATCCTCGTCCTGCACGCGCCGAACGTCAGTCCGCCCGCATTCTTCCCGTCGTCGGGCATGACGTCCGTCAGAGTCGTTTCGCCTACGTTCTCCGCAAACATTTTCTGAACGTAATAATTGGGCGTAAACATGACGTCGCGCGCGTTGAACCAGATCAGATCGGGCGTCCAGCGGTAATGAAAGGTCGAAGCGAACAGCGGCGCGTAACAGGTCATCTTTACGACGTCCGAATTGCGTTCGCAACCCGTCAGAAACGCCGCTTCCGCGAGCGCCGAACGGAGGTTGTTCTCCCCGTTCAACCGCCCCCTGCCGTCGGACAGCGTATGGACGGCGTATTCGCCCGCCAGCACTTTCGCCCCCTGCCGATCATAGCCGTCGTACCTCTTTGAATGTTCAAAAAACCATTGCGCGGTATGATAAACGTGCTCGTCGACGATGCACTCCCGATACCGTTCGTTGATCGTCTTCCATGCCGGATTGTTGTCCGAAGGACGAATGTCTACGCCGCACGTCGTGACGACGGTGATTCCGAACCGCTGTAACAGATCGGTCTCGCGCCCGCAATAACGATAATTCCTGAGCCCGATCAGACAGGCGTCCAAATTTTCAAAATATTCCCGTCCCCAATTTTCGTTTCCGATTCCGACGAATTTCAGTTCGAACGGCTCGGAATGCCCCATTTCCGCGCGGATGCTCGCCCAATAGCTTTCCTTTTCATCCTCCGAGTCCGCGTTCCCTTTGGCAAAATAGAAGAGTTCCGCAACGTTATCGACGACTTCGCGCTGAAATTCTTCCGTTCCCGGCATCAGCCGTCGGTATCCCGTCTTGCGCTGTTCCCCCATTCTGATCTGACAGAGCACGCCGCAATGCACCACGGGGAGCGCCGCCGCCCCGACGTCTTCGCACAGCATAAAATATTCGTAAAAACCGATCGCATACGACTGCATGTACCGCCAGAGATTGGGAATCTGCCGTCTCTGTTCGAGCGGTCCGACCGTATTCCGCCATCGGTACTGATATTCAAACGCGACATCGCCCTCGACCACGCACCCGCCCGGAAAGCGCAGAAAGGACGGATGACAGTCTTTGATCGCCTGCACGAGACGCGGCGACAATTTTCCGTTTCGGTATCGGTCGGGATTTCCCCAAGTGTTTTCGGGCAGCAAAGAGACGTAATCGATTCCGAGCGTTCCCTCTCCCTCCAACAGGATATACAGTCGCGCCGAACCGCTTTTTTTCGCCGAGAGCTCGCCGCAGACCTGACGCCAATCCCCCTCTTCCGTCTTCAATCCGATTTCGCAGACCGTCGTAAGCGTTTCCCGACCGTCGGCAAGAAAGACTTTCGCGCGTCCTTCGAAGCCGAGCCGTTTGACGAACATGGAAAAGTGGTACGTCTCCCCTTGCTCGACCGTCATTCCGTATAAATCGCTTCCGCACGCGTGATAGCCGCGGTTTTCCAATCGGTAATACCCGCCGACTTCGAGCAGAAGATAGGTCGGATTGGCGGGATTCATACCGCCCTCGCGGGAAATCCGATGCGCGCCCGATCCCGAAATCTCCCAGAACAGCGTCTCGTTCCGACGCACCTCGACGGGGCTTTCGCAGTTCAGATCGTCGTAAGAAAAATACGCGTACTCAAAGGAATTGTTGACGACCATTTCCGCGTTCAGTCCGCCGTCCGCCGCCTGATTGATGTCCTCGAAAAACAATCCGTACAAATACTCGGATACTGCGACGCCCTTTTTTTCGGCGTCCAATCGAAACTGTATCATGTTTTCACCTCACGCCGCCGTTTTTTCCGCGGCATGCTAAGTATCGACGATTTTTTCGGCGTTTATGATAGGGTTCGCATATTTTTACGTAAAAATCCGACGGTCGGACTGAAAAGACGCGCCCGATCAATAAACGACGATCGGCTGCGGTTTGGCGTAAATGAAAAAACGGAGAATCCGTCTCCCCGTTTTTTTCGGAAGCCCGCAGACGACTGAGATTTTATTTGATTTTCGCGACCGTGATCCCGTCTCCGATCGAAGTATCGTAGAACTCCGCGTCGTAGCCGATCGCCTTCCGATAACGTTCCGCGACGAATACTTTGAAGCTCTCGACCTCCTCGCTCTTGACGAGCGATACGGTACAGCCTCCGAACCCCGCGCCCGTCATGCGCGAACCGATACAGGCGGGGTGCTTCTGCGCCGTCTCGGCAAGCGTATCCAATTCGACGCCCGTCACTTCGTACAGATTTTTCAACGAAGCGTGCGAAGCGTTCAGAAGACGTCCGAGCACGCGCATGTCGCCGCGCTTCATCGCCGCCGCCGCCTGACGAACCCGCTCGCACTCCTCGACGACGTGGCGCGCTCTGTCGCGCACCTTACCCGAAAGCAGACGTTCATGGCGCGAAAATTCGTCCGGCGTGAGCTCGGCGAGACATTCGATCCGCGCTTCCCCTTGTAACAGCCGAAGCGCCTCTTCCGTTTCGGCGCGCCGTTCGTTATATTTGCTCTCCACGAGATTGTGCGGCTTTTTGCAGTTTGCAATCACCAGCGCGTAATCTCCGAGCTGAATGGGAACGTATTCGCGTTCAAGCGTCTTGCAATCGAGCAGAATCGCGTGGTTCTTCTTGCCGCACGCGGAGGCGTACTGATCCATGATTCCGCAATTCACGCCCGTATATTCGCGCTCCGCTTTCTGCGCCGCAAGCGCGATCTCCACGGGATCGATCGGCTCGCCCGCCACCGTCGCGAGCGCCGCGATCGTGGAAACTTCGATCGCCGCAGACGACGAAAGTCCGCTGCCGAACGGAACCGTGCATTCGTGCAACATGTCGCAACCGACAAGCTTATGCCCCGCCTGTTGCCATATGTACGCGCTTCCCGCGGGATAGTTCGCATACTTGACGTTTCTGTATTCGTCCAATTTCGTAAGGTCTACGGTGATTCGGTCGGGCAGATCCGTCCACGCGAGATTGATCTTATCCGTGCCGTTGGGCCGCACGTATACGGTATTGCAGAGCGACAGCGCCGCGGGAAGCACTTTCCCCCCGCAATAGTCGACGTGTTCGCCGATCAGATTGACGCGTCCCGCCGCAGAAACTTTCCAAACGTAGTCTTTTTTGGTCATCATAAAACAAACCCTGCCTCCTTCATGAAATTTGCCGTCTCTTCCGCCGTCGCAAATACGGCGGTATTGCCGAGAATCCGCTCGCAGACGCTCGCCAACTCCTCTTTCACCGCCTCTTCCGCCTGTTCCTTGTTAAACGAAGGACGCATCGCTTTCATCTCCCCGAAAATCATTTCAAACTCGGAAAGATCCGCGGGAAGCGCCTCTCCGCGTTCGAGCGCGACTGCGAGCCGCCCCATCTGTTCCTCCAACCGACCGGGAAGAATAAACAGTCCCTGCGCTTCGATCAGTCCGATGGATTCCTTTTTGATGACGTGAAATTCGGGATGCGCATGGAATACGCCGTCCGGATACTGCTCGGAAGTAATATTGTTGCGCAAAATCAGCGTCATTTCATACCGTCCGTCTTTTTTGACGACGGTCGGACTGACCGCGCTGTGAATTCCGTCGGCGTCCTCCGCGACGATGCCCGCTGCGGCGTTGGAATAACCGACCCAATATTTGCGGACGATTTCCGAAAGACTTGCCACCGTTTCGCGCGATTGCGCGGTGATACGGACGGCGGTTCCCGGCCAATCGAGCACCGCAACTTCCGCGTCGGGATAGGACGGGTGTTTCATTGCGATCGCGACGCGCGCTTTCTGCAACGGGAGCACTTCGCCGCCGCCCTGATAGTGATCGTGCGCCAGCACGCTCCCGCCGATGCGGGGAAGCGCCGCGTTACAGCCGAGAAACCACTGCGGAAACCGGTCGACGAAATCCATCAGGCGATAAAAAGTCGCCTCGTCCACGTGCATGGGCGTATGCTTGGTATTGACCGCGATTCCGTGCTGACGGAAATATCCGTAGGGCGAGAACTGCCAGAACCAATCCTCTCCGCCGAGCTTGATCGACACGGTTCGGAGCGTGCGCTTATTCCTCCCGAAATAGCCCTCGTTTTCCCGACAGATCGTGCACTTCGGGTATCCGCTCTTCGTGCTGTTCCCCATCGCCGCTTTCTTGGAATCGCGAAATTCGGGCTTCGCTTTATTGATCGTCACGATCAGTCCTTTCCGTTCAAAACGGGGATTTAAGTCGAGCTTTTCCTTTTTCACGTAATCGGAATACACGGAAAGGTCGTAGAGCCAATCGGTCGCCTTCTGCGAATCTTCCGCGCACAGGGCTTCAAACCGCTCCTGTATCTCCTGAGGCGCAGGCGTGAGCACGCCCATGATCAGGTCTCCGATCCGCTCGAAATCCTCTTCCGAAATCAGATTTTCGTCCGCGCTCGCGCGAAGCAATCCGCCCAGAAGCTCCGTAACGCTCTCTCCCGCATATTCCGCGCCCGTACTCTCGAAGCCGTCCGAGCCGAGAATCCCGAGCACGGTATTCCGGACGTAGAGCGCGTTCCGCGCGGGAAGCGAAAGCTTTTCCTGCGCATAGCCGACGAGTTTTTCCACAGCCGCGTAAATGCTTTTCATATTTTATCCTCCTCTCCGAAGCGTCCGCTTCGGACGGTTTTTCTTTCTGACAAGACAAAAAGGCGATATTAGGAATATCGCCCTCTTGCCAAATAATATTAGGGGGGATGAAGAAGGGTTTTCTTGACAACGTCGCCGTTCGACGGGAATCCCCGCGTCCCGACTCCCGATTGTCGGTTTTATTATATCTCATCGGTTCGGAAAAAACAAGTAACGTATTGACGGAAAACGGACATTTATTGACATGATTCGATTGACTTTTTGATCGTTTCACACTATAATGGAGAAAAGGAGAAAAGAATGATCGCCAAGAGACAAATTTGGAATTATACGAATTCGGGACAAGTCTGGGCGGGGAAATACAAAAACTCCCACAATCTGCCCCATTGGCACTACGATTGCGAGCTGGTCTGCGTCGAAAGAGGAACCATCGACGTATTTTGCGACAAGCGCAAATTTTCGCTGTCCCGTTCGCAATCTCTGTTCATCGACAGCGGTCAGTTGCATTACATGAAAGCGACGGAGAAAGATACCGTTCTTTTAATGTTTATCTTCGACTACCGACTGATCGAAGCGTTTGCCGATAAATTGCAGCTCGCCTCTCCCAAGCTCAGCCGCGCTTATGCCTGCTCCGCTCTTTATGAGGACGTCCGCAAGATCCTCGCACAAAAAAAACCGTTCGCCGTCGCGGAAGCGGCGTGTGCGATTACCCGTTTCATGATCGACGTGTTCCGCAACGAATCGCTCGTTCCGCGCGTCAAGTCCGATTCGGAATCAAGTTCCTTCCGTCAACTGCTGGAAGAAATCAATCAGAAATACGAATTTTATTCTTTCGACGACGCCGTGTCCTTTCTGGGCATGAGCCCCGCGTATTTTTCCCGCTATTTCAAAGCGACGACGGGCGTCACCTTTTCCCGATACCTCAACTACGTCCGCACGGCGAACGCGGTTCGCATTTTACAGACCGAACGGGACGCATCCGCCACTTCCGTCGCGGAGCGTTGCGGGTTCGGAACGATCCGGAATTTCAATAGAATCTTCAAATTGCTGACGGGACATACGCCGACGGGACTCCCTTCCGACTTTTCTTTGAACAATCCGATCCTGTATGCGAGCGGCGAATCGTCCGATCCCACGCTCTTCGGCTGCGAACTGCTCGAATCGACCTGGGAGCGTTAGAGCGTTCGTCTGCAACTCAGATTCAATTTTATGGAAAAACGGCGCATCCGCGCCGTTTTTCCTTGTTACAGATAATATTTTACGCGATCGGGAACACATTCAAACGCTTCCCCGTCAAGGTCGAGAAGCGAACGGAACCACGCCGTCACCGCTTCGTCGTCCGTCTCTCTGCCGCGCAGAACCGCCTTCTCCCACTTGTCGAACGCCGACAAGAGCGGCGCGCGCTTTGAGCGCAGAAGATTGCGCTTTTCCTCTTCCGTGTACGGAACGTAGATCAGGATTTCTTCGTACTCGTCGTACGCCTCCCGCGCCTCCGCGGCGGGAACGTCGATCACCCATTTCACGTCCTTTCCGCCGTTCGGGTACTCGCACGTCGTCTCGTAATGCCCCTGCTCCTCCGCGCCTGCAACCGCTTCGTGATGCGCGATGAACCGTTTGTCCGCTCTGAGATACCCCTTTTTAAGATCGGGATCGTAAACTTCCGCCGTCTTTGTTTCGTCAAAAATTCTCATATTCGCCTCCTTTACGCCGTCCGCTTCCAGATATTGACCGCGAGATAGGGCGGCATGTTATTGTGCGCGCCCCCGCCTCCCGTCGCCGTGATCGACAGCGCGCTCGTGCCTTTGTAGAATGAATCGCCGTCGTACATTGTCTGATAGCCGCCGTCCCAATCTCCCTTCGTTCCGAACGTCGGCGTTTTGTTGAACGAGTGCGTGTGAGACGGCATTTCGCCCGTCGTCAACGTATGCGTCGCTTCGCCGCCCGTGCTTCCGAGCGCATAAGAAGAATTCGCGCCGAGCAGGAATTTCCCTTCGAGCCTTGCCCACGTTCCGCCGAATAAACTTGCAGGCGAGGTACTGCCTGCCGACAGATAGATACTGCCGATCGGATAGACTTTTGACAACGGAATCTCGTTGAGCTCGCTTTTGAGCGCGTAAGACGAAAGATCGACGAATCCTCCCAGCACGTCGAAGAGATACGCGCTCCCAGACTGCACGACCGTCACGTTCGCGCCCGCACCGTAGGACTTGCCCGCCCCCTCCGCAAAGGACGCGTTCGTCACGAATGCGTCGCTCACGTTATAGACGAATCCGAGCGTAGCGGCGGACGGCGTCGGCAACTGCGCGAACGTCACCGTTCCCTGCGGAATAAACGCCGCAGAGAGCCCCAGATCCGCTCTCGTGACCGCGATCGCCTGACTTCCGTCGAACGCCTTTGCACCGACCGTCAGCGCGTTTGCGAGCTTTGCGCTCTGCATCGGAAGCGACCGCACGCCGCTTTCCGTTTTCTCGTTCAACGTATAAATCCCGTCGTTGTTCTGCAAAAAGAGCCCGCCGACCGCCAGCGAATCGGACGGCGCGCTCTGCGCCTCCGCGCCGACTTCCACGCCCGCGCCCCCTTCGACGACGAATCCGTACTTGTCTACCGTAACGCTCGTATAAGCGCCCGCCTGTACCTTTTCCTCAAAAATCGACCAGTCTTTTTCGTTCAGGGCGGCGAGAATCTGTTCCTGCACGTTCTTCGACGGCGCTTTGCCCGGGATTCTGTTCGCGCCCGCGCGGCAATAGAACCGCACGAAGGACGAAGCGATGCGCCTCTCTCCGCTCAACGCATAGACGCCGACGTAAACGCAGTCGTTTTCCGGCGCGTCGACAACGGGCATCGCGCACTCGTTCCCCTCGAAGAAGGTCTCCGCGCCCCCTCCCGCCCAACGCACGACGGCGACGCGCGTCTGATATTCGTTCCACTCTCCGTCAAAAGAAAAGGACAACCGATAATCGCTGTTGTACGAAACGATTTCCGTCTCGGCGGCCGTAGCGATTTTTCCCGCAATTGTGATTGCGATAGTCTGTGACATAATTTCCTCCGTTTCGTTTTCCGGGAAACCGAACGAAGAACGGAGCCGGGAATCTTCCGCTCTTCTCCGGCGCTTCCATCATACCTCGTTTGAACGGAAAAAGGAGCGCTACCTGCCGTTTTTTAGCAAAAAGAACGCGATTTCTCGCGTTCTTTTCAATATTACGTCTCGCATAATACTATGCAAGCAATCGATTTTTGCCGTTTGAAGTCGGATTTCCCTCTCCGCGCCAAAGCGGTCTACAAAACCGTTTTCAGTAAAATCACGCCCGCAACGATCAATCCCACGGACGTCAGAAGCGCGATCAGAAACGCGGCGACGTTCGGTCTGCGTTCCTCGCGGTTGCCGATTCCGATCGCGGTGATGAAAACCAATGCAAACTGCGCGACGAATCCCTGCAAAAAAGTCAAAAGCGTAAGAGGTATGGTTACGATCAGCCCAAGCAATCCGCCGATGAACGGCATGCTTCCGTCCACGAACGTACCCGTCCAGCACCATTTCACGCACAGTGCGAAAAATACGCCGAGCGCCATGACGACGATATTCGTAATCGCATAAATCACCCGCTTTTTTCCCGACGCCGCAACCATATTACGGATATGACGTAAAAAATTCACGGTCGTGCTCGCTTTCATCTTCCCCTCCCCCGCGCGCCCGACCGACGCGCTTTTTCCGAACGGTCTGTCCGCCACTTTCCGATCAGATTATATCATAATGAGAGGAAAAAAAATCAATCCCTTTCCGAAAAATTGTTTTTACGGGCGTTTAGCCGAACCGTTGAACGTTTCTCCATCCGTCCTCGCGCGGCGCATCCGGTCAGATCGGGAGCGCGGGAAAAGGCGACTTTCCCCGCGTCCTCGTGCATGCGCGCGTCAGGCGTCTTGCTATTTTTTTTCGCTCTTTTCGTATTCCTCCGGATCCGTATAAATCCTGTCGATCGCGATCGTCGCAAACTCTTTCACGTCAAGACATTTTCCGCAATTATCGCAGATCTTTCCCCGATCGAGATCGCAGATCTCGCACTCCATACAGCCGTCGCATTCTTTTTCTTCGTCCAATACGCACGTCGTCCGTTCCATAATTCACCTCGCAGTTCTTATTATAAACCCCTTTTTGCAAAAAGACAATCCCTTCCGAACGTTTTTCCGAAAAAAGATTAAAACATTTGTTTGTAAATTTTTGAAATTCGCTTGCAATTTTGACGGGGATATGATATAATCCGAACAGAGGTGTAGCTATGATAGATAAACAAAAGCTGTACGACGTGCTCGATTTCATCAATCAATACGGCGAGGAGAACGGTTTCCCCCCCACCGTCAGGGATATTTGTCGGGAACTCGGCATCAAATCGACGGCGACCGTTTACAGTTATATCAACCGTTTGAACGATATGGGGCTTCTGAACAAAGCGGACAATAAAAAACGCGCCGTTACGCTGAAAAGCGGCGAAACGGTCAAAGTTCCCCTCGTCGGTACCGTCACCGCCGGACAGCCGATCCTTGCGGTCGAAAATATCGACGGATATTATACCCTTCCCTCCGCGGAATTCAAGGGCGACGATCTGTATCTGCTCCGCGTTCACGGCGAGAGTATGATCGAGGCGGGAATTTACGACGGCGATAAAATCGTGGTGAGAAAACAGGAGACCGCGGACAACGGCGATATCGTCGTGGCGATGTTCGATATGGACGGCACCGAAGAAGGCGCTACGGTCAAACGCTTTTTCCGCGAAAACGGAAAGATCATTCTGCACCCCGAAAACAGCTCTATGTCCGATTTCGTCCTCGACGAAGTGACCATTCTCGGAAAAGTGATCGGTCTTTTGCGGAGTTTCCGATAAGCCTGCGGCGTATGATTCGGCGCGTCTGCGGCGCGAGAACGAAACCCGTTCTTTCCGCAACGAACCGCTACGCACGGAGAGAGACAAGCGAATAAAAGACGAAGTACGCACGGATAAAAAATTCACCGCACGGGAGCGCCGTGCGGTTTTTCTTTATAAATTTCCGAGATAAAAAATCTCCTCTTTGGTCAATTTCCGTACGGCGCCGCGGTCGAGTCCGCTCAACGTCAACTCCCCGATCTTGATCCGTTTGAGAAAATCGACGTTTTTTCCGATCACTTCAAACATGCGACGGATTTCGCGGTTTTTACCCTCCGTCAGAACGACCTGTAATTTCGTATACTCTTTATCCGTCTTGACGATCTTGATTTTACATTTTTTCGTCACGACGCCCTTTTCGATTTCCACCCCAGCGCGCAGGCGGTTGAGCTGCGATTCCGTGACCGTACCCTCGATCCGCACGAGATAGGTCTTGGGAATTTCGTTTTTTGGAACGGTCAGGCGGTACGCGAGCGCGCCGTCGTTGGTTAAAATCAACATTCCTTCCGTATCGTAATCGAGTCTCCCGACGGGAAAGACGCGCCCCGCGCCTGCGGGGAGCAGATCGATCACCGTCTTTCTGCCCTTGTCGTCGGAAACGGTGCAGACGTATCCTTTCGGTTTATTCAGAAGATAATATTCGTAATTGACTTTGTGCGACAGAATCTTCCCGTCCACCGCTACGACGTCGGAAGGAGAAACGTCGTCCCCCGCCTTTGCAAGTTTTCCGTTCAGAGTCACTCTGCCTTCCTCTATCAGCCGATCGCTCGCCCTTCTCGAAGCGACGCCCTGTTCCGCAAGAAATTTATTGATACGCATACGACGAATGGGGACGCTATCCCCGTCTCCTTTGTTTTTCGCCTTATATGATATATAAATTTTGGGAAAAAAGCAAGTCATTTTCGAGATAGATTCTCATTCTTCCCGCAAATTCCCCCTTCCCGACGGGAAGCGGTTCTCTTTTTTCCACCTGAACGGAGACGTGCGCGCGCTCCTCTTCCGCCAGCGGATAGAAAAAGTCCTCCTCCGCGCGAAGATCTTCCACCGCAACCGCGCTGTCGCAAAGACAGACCATTCCGTACTTTTCATACGCTTCGTCGAGCAGCTGCGCCGTCCGTTCGTACATCTCAGGACTGTTCAGAACCACGCAGACGAGCTTCATGCCGTTGCGTTCCGCCGCCGTCACGAGGCATCTGCCCGCGCTCACGGTAAAACCCGTTTTTACGCCGTTCGCGCCCTCGTAGTCGCGCAACATTTTATTCTTGTTCTGCCAGCCGCGCGGTTCGTAATATTGACAGGACACGATTTCCCGAAAGAATTCGTTCTCCATCGCGTAAGCGGAGATCAGCGCGAGATCGCGCGCCGTCGTATAATGTCGCTTGTCCGGCAAGCCGTGCGGATTTACGAAACGGCTGTGTTCCGCGCCGAGAAACGCCGCCCGCTCGTTCATGACCTGCGCGAACTTTTCGATACTGCCGCTGTGATGCAACGCCAACGTTTCGGCGCAGTCGTTGCCCGACCGCAACATCAGACCGTACAAGAGATCGCGCACGGTATATTCTTCCCCCGCGCGCAGATAGACGCTCGACCCCTCCACGCCCTCCGCTTCCTCGGGTACGGTCACAACCTCGTCCGGATCGCAGTCGTCGATGACGATGATCGCGGTCAGCACTTTCGTCGTGCTTGCCATGGGAAGCCGCTCGGCGGCGTTTTCCTCCCACAGAAAGCGGCGCGAAGTAATCTCCGCGACGCATTCCGCATGACTGACCGTTGCGGCTTGCGCGCGCACCGAGCCGACGGGAATGAGCAGAGCCGCAAGAACGACGGTCGCCAATACCGACGCCTTTTTATCCATTCCCGTCCGTCCTGTCGGTATATTTCGCGATGAGTTCGCCCGCCTTTTCGATGAGTCCCTCCAACGGCTCTTCCGTCACTTTTATCAGACGGCAGCTCTTTCCGTCGTCTACGAGAAAGCCCGTCGGTTTGATATTGACGACCGTTCCCGCGCCGCCCGCGAAGGGATAACATTCGTCCTCTTTGATCGCCTTGACGTCTCCGTACTCTCCGCCGCCCGAGAGATACCCCATCGTCACTTTGGTGAACGGAATGACCTGCGTTCCGCTCGCCGTAAACACGGGTTTGCCGATGACGGTGTTCACGTCCACGAGCCCCGTCAGTTGTTCTGCCGTTTTTTCCATGATGCTGTCGATTTTTTTCTTCTTATCCAATTAAGAAATGCCTCCAATAATTTTTTTGCGAATGCGACCGAGAGAACGAGTCCGTTGAACACGGCGACCGCCTGTACGGTCACTTTCAAACCCCGCTCTTCCGAAAGCAGGGTGCTGTTTTTCAGAGATATGAACGGATGCGCCGTCTGTAAGACGGAAAAGACCTGCGCGCTCAACGCCTGAATCGCCGCCGCGACGGTGATTCCCGCAGGCTCGTTGACGAGCCCCGTTTCGACGATCTGATGAAAACGATAGAGCTGAAACCCCTTCGTGATTTCAAATTTCTTCCGCGTCGCCGTCATATCCGCGTAGGGCACTATCACCGCTTTTTTCTTGGAAAGATGGAATACGATCCCTTCCTTTCTGATCTGCGCGTACCCGCCCGCAAGTTTGAAATATTTATAAATCCCGATCGAAAACCAGCATTTATTTTCTTGCACGTTCCCGTAGGCGTCCAGATATACAAAGACGGGAAACAGAAATCCCAGCAGTCCGAAAAAGAGCGCGCCGATAAAAAAATCGCCCATAACCGTAATATGAGCGAATGAATTTTTTTTATTTACGGTTTCCCGATTTTTTCCGTTCCGAACCCGCGCGCCGTGCGGAATCGCTTCGCGATAAGCCCGTTTTCCCTTCCGGGCGTTAAGACCCCCCCGCTCGTGAAAGGTAAGATACGCCCGTTTTCTGCCCGCGGACGGTTTCCCCGACCGACGATCGGCAAAAAGAAAAAACGGCGCGTTCGCGCCGACTTTCCCGTTCAACCGATTTTTACGATGTCCGCGTCGTCGAGCCCGCGCAGGAAATCGGGGATTTCGTACCCTCCGTCCTCCGACGCGCCGCCGTCGCTTTCGTCCCTTTTTTTCGCGCGCGGGGCGTTCTTTGCGTCCGCCTCGGGCGGATTTTCGGCGTATTCCTCGCGCGCATACAGATAGCTGTCTCTCTCCTCTTCGGGACGGGCGATCGCCGCCATCAATTCGTCGTAATCGGGCAGGTCTTCCAACGACGACAATTTGAACCGTTTCAGGAACTCGTCCGTCGTCGCGTAAAGAATGGGTTTCCCCACCGCGTCTTTTCTTCCGCACGGATAGATGAGTTTGAGATCGAGCAGGGCGCGGACGGCGTAATCGCTGTTCAGTCCGCGCAGCAATTCGATGTCCGTCTTCGTGATCGGCTGTTTGTAAGCGATGATCGCCGCACATTCGAGAATGGTGCGCGTCAGCTCCTTTTCGCGAATGGGATTGAGTACCGCCGCGACGCCCTCTTTGTAGAGCGGATTGGAACCGAGCTGCGCTTTGTTGTTGAAGAGGAGCAACTGAATCCCGCCCTCTTCCCCGTAACGCTCGCCCAGCTCTTTGAGCGATTTTCTGACTTCTCCCGTCGTCACGCCGAGCTTCTCCGCAATATCTGCGACCGCCACGCTTTTTCCGGAAGCGAACAGAATCGCTTCAATGATATTCGTCAATTTCTCCAAGAGTATCCTCCTCCGCCCGTTCGGGATTGAGCGAAATTTCGATTTCCCCGAAAAGATCCGTCTGTTTCACTTTCAGATATTGGTGTTTGAGAAGTTCGAGCATCGCCTGAAAGGTCGTGATGATCTCCGCTTTGGTATAATCGCGCGTAAACAGTTCCTCGAAGCGCACGGATTCCCGTTCTTCTAGACAATTCAGAATAAACCCTACTTTCTGTTCGACGGTAAATTCGTCGCGCGGAATCTCCCGCACCTCGTTCTCCGCATGCGCTTCTTCCCGTTTCAGAAGAAAGGCGGAAAACGCGCCGACAAGCCCGTCCAGCGTGAGATTTTCGAGCAGGAACACCGTTTTCGTCTCCCCGACGTTTTTATCCGGCTCTTTGAAATAATATCCGACCGTCTCCAACTCTTTGAGCTTTTTCATCTCTTCCTTGATGAGCCGGTACTCTTCGAGCGCGCGGATGAGCTCCGCCTTGTCCTCTTCGATCTCCGCGTCGATTTCGGGATCCTCTTCGAGATTGGGAACGAGACTCTGCGCCTTGATTTTCAGAATCGTCGCGGCGATATTCAGATACTCCCCCACCTTATCGACGTCGAGATCGGAAAGTCCGTTCATGTATTGCAGAAACTGTTCCGTCACCTGCGAGATGAAAATATCTTTGATTTCGATCTCCTCTTTGTTGATGAGAAAGAGCAACAGATCGAGCGGACCTTCAAAATTATTCAGAACGGTCGTATAATCGACGACCGACTCAAAGTCTTCCCGTTTCAAAATACCAACCCCCAGAGCTTGCTGATCGGCCAACCGACGATTCCGACGGCGAATTGCATGATATATCCCAGAAGATCGAGATACTCCATCTGCCACACGCCGAACCGGACGAACACATCGCAGATCATGCTTTCAACGATCAGAAAGAGTAAAATCCCGTATCCGTACTGCCTGAGAAAGCGGTAAACCTTGCCGCGCCGACGGTCGAAGGCTTCAAACAGACGGAATCCGTCGAGCGGATAGAACGGCAGAAGGTTGAATACGCAAAAAGACAGGCTGTAAGCGAACAGCAGATAGGTCAGCGAATAGAGAAAATAGGAAAAATACGTATTGCTCCCGATCGGAAAGCGCATGACGAGTATGAGGAGCGGGTAAAATAAAAACGCCGAAAGGTAGTTCATGACGATCCCCGCGCCCGCGGTCAGAATACTCCCCTTCCGATACTTACGGAAATTGTTCGGATTGACGGGCACGGGCTTCGCCCAACCGAATCCCACGAACGCGAAACAAATAAGACCGATCAGATCGAAATGTCTGGCGGGGTTGACGGAAAGTCTGCCGTTCCATTTGGGCGTCGGGTCCCCGCATTTATAAGCGACGAACGCGTGTGCGAATTCGTGCAGCGTCAGCACGACCGTCACCGCGAGAAAACTCGTCAGAAGGCGAATCAGATTGGTTATCATACTCGCCATTATAGCGCGTTTCCGAAAAAAAATCAACTGTTCCGCGCCCCTGTGAGAAAATAAGCCGCGCGGAAGCCTGTCCGCCCTTCGGAATCGCGCCCGATCGCCGAAAATAAGTTGACAGAAAGGCGGATTCGTGATACAATACCGAAGGATCATACGATAAATTCCGAAGCGCCGCTTCCGGCGCCGTAAGGGAGGTCATTATGAGGAAAAAGACGAAAGCGATCATCTCGCTGACCGCAACGGCGATTCTTGCGTTCGGTTCGGCGCTTTTGGTCGGTTGCGGAGAAGTCTGGCCCGACTATATCAACCCCGACGCCGAGGGAGAAGTCTCGGACGACGGTTCAAAATACGTCGTCAACGTCTCGTCTGTGGGAGGATTGAAGCTGAACAACGTGCTTGTGAGCGCGAAAAAGAACGGCGCGACCGTCCGTCAGGGCGTGTCGAAAAACGGGAAAGTCACGTTCGATCTCGAACCCGACGAATACGAATTACAGTTCGACGATCTTCCGGAAGGCTATCTGCAACCGGAAACGCCCTATCGCACGACCGCGGACGAAATGACGGTCAACTGTTCCTTCCTGTCGCGCGTCATCTCTTCGAGCGCGAGTTCGGGAACGGTCTATTCCGTCGGCAGCGTTATGCACGATTTTGCGTTCACCGACGCGGAGACGAACGAAAACTATACCCTCTCCGCGCTTCTGGAAGATAACAAAGCGGTCGTTCTCAATTTCTGGTACATCGCCTGCAATCCCTGCAAATCGGAAATCCCCGCAATGCAGGAGGCGTACGAAGCGTATCAGAACAAACTCAAAATCGTCGCGCTCTCCGCGCAGGATTCCGTCAACGCGATCAAATCGTTCAAACAGGAATACGGCGTATCTTTCTTCCTCGGCGCGGACTATGCGGGACTGACGAACAAATTCAACGTCACGGGCTTCCCCACGACGGTGATGATCGACCGTTACGGCGTCGTCGCCTATCGGGACAGCGGCGCGCAACCCAACGTCAGCGCCTGGATGGCGTTGTTCGATCAGTTCACTTCCGATTCCTACGTCCAGAAGGACGACGAAACCTCGTCGGGCGGCGGAGAATCGGAAACGCTCGAACGGGAAAAGCCGACGGAGGTCATGCCCGCTTCCGACGAGATCAACGCGGCGATTACGAACGACGGATTCAACGGCGTATGGCGCGCGGAAACGGAGACGGGCGACGCCGAATATTCCTGGCCCTTTGTCCTCGGCTCGGACGCGGACGGCGCGTATCTTTCCGCGTCCAACTGCGGTAAAGATTATTCTTTCGCGACCGTTCACGTCGACGTGTCGCTGCAACCTTCCGATTCGCTCTCGTTTGAATACAAAATTTCGACCGAGCAATATTGCGACGTTCTGTACGTGATTTACGACGGCAAAATCGTCGGGGAGTACAGCGGCGCTTCGGGCGGCTGGGTGCGCGTCGAATTGGACGTCGCGGACCGCGCGAAAACCGTTCGTCTCACCTTCCTCTACAATAAAGATCAGGCGGACGCGGTTACGATCGACGAATTTGCGGGAATCCGCAACGTGACCGTTACGCCCAAGACGAGCGATTCCGCGCCTTTCGACCGCAAAACGGAGCTCGGAAACGAATCGATCGCTCTGTCGTTCAGCGACGGCTATTACCACTTGACGCGCGACGGGAGCATGACGAACGTACTTCTTTACGCGGATCTGCTCAACCCTTCCAAATGGACGGAGCAGCACTGCGACGGCGAAACCACGGAGACCGCCGACGAAACCTCCTACTATAACGCGCCCTACCACATTTCGTTCTGGGAATTTTCAACCACGGACGACGACGGAAACAGAACCGTCCTTCTGAACGGAAAAGATTACACCGAAACGCTTTTTTCCTTCTATTACTATCAGATGTTTTCCGCGAACGGGCTCGTGCCCGTCACGCAGGCATTGCGCGAAATGCTGATCGATTTCACCAAGGAGTACGCTTCGCGGCATAATCAAACGTATTCCGAGAAGGATTGGTTACAGCTTTGCTATTATTTTGAACACTTCGGCGCCGAGCACGAGAACGACGACTGCTTCGCGTATACCGATCCGATCAAAGGCATGGCGACGTTCAACTGTTATGAGGCGCGCGTCGGAAGCAATCAGGCGATCGTCCCCTATCCGCTCGCCACGAACCGCGGCACGTATTACAGATTCACCGCTCCGCAGGCGGGCGTGTACGCCGTCCTTTCTCAGGCGACGGGTGCGACCGATCCCGAATTGTTCGTGAAAGACGAAAACGGAAATTTGATCGGTCAGGCGCAGGATATGATCACGCAGGAACAGTTTACGGACGCGAATCTCAACGATTTCCAATACTACCGCTATTTCGAGGCGGGAGAGACGGTCTATCTGTTGTTGGCGTGCGGCAGCGGAATAACGGGCGAGTTCCCGTTCACGATCGACTATCTGGGCGAATCCTACGATCTCCTGCGCGTGTGTTCGACGGGTTCCGGCGCGTTCATCGGGATCACCGACGACGACGGGAACATCATCGGAAGCCGCTATGACGCGATCGAAGTCGGCTACGACGCGTTCGAGGGCTATTACCGCGCGGTCGAATCGTATTCTTACGGCTCGCCGATTTATATCGATTTCGTGCTCGAAAACTTCCTCGATCAGAACGGACATACGCTCCTCTGGATGATCGAAAACGGGTATTTTGACTTCACCGATCTCGGCGGCGACAATTACACGGCGGCAATTACGGAATATTATCAGCGGTCGATCGAAAACAAAGAGACGACCGATCCGCTGTACGGCAAGACGGAAGCGACGCAGGAACTCGTCGATATGCTCAATATGATGATCGAATACAAACTTTCCGACTATGCGAACGCGGCGGAAGACGCCTGGCTGTCGATGGCGTATTATTATCAGCACTTCGGGGCGTAACGCCCTTCAAACGGACGGGGAGACGGGGCGATACGCGCGCCGTCTCCCCTTTTTTCCGAAAAGGTCTTTGATTCGCTTGAATGTTTTTCAAAGATATAGTATAATAGAAAAAAGCACATTCGGAGGTTTTTATGCGTAAATTATGGAAAAATATGGCGCTCGTACTTGCGGCGGCGCTGACGGTCTGCACGGGCGCGTTCCTTTCCGCCTGCGGCGACAATGCCTATTCCGTTAAACTGCAATACGAAGACGGAACCGCCGTCAACGGCAAGACGGACGGACTCGGCGGGCTGACGGAGAAAGAAGTGTTCATTCAATGGTGCCTGAGTTCGGACAACGGTAAGTGCTCCACTCCCGTTGCGGTCAACGAGAACGGCAAGGCGAGCTGCGACGCGGAATCGCTTCAAAAATCGCTCGGCGAAGGAAAGTACGACGTTCACGTTCTCTATCTGTCCGATTCTTATACTTACGAGGTTCCTCAGGTCTCCGCGCCCGGAGAAATCGTAATTACCGTCAAAGCGAAATAACCCCGTCGCGCAACGCGACGACGTGCGCCGTTCGCGCGCTCTAAACCTGCGCGCGCGGCGTTTTTCTTATCAGGAGAAACCAGCATGAAAAAGAAAACGACGATTTTCGGATTATTGACCGCCGCGTGTCTCTTCGGCGGCGCCGCGGCGTTCTGCGCCTGCGATCGGTCGGACGATACGAACAGCGCCTTTCGCGCCGTCTACGATTCCTACGTTGCCGCGGCGGAGAGCTCCGGCTCGCCCGCCCTCTCCTATGACGAGTGGCTGGAATCGATCAGAGGGAAGGACGGCGTCTCCCCCACGATCTCGATCGACGCGAACGGATTCTGGGTCATCAACGGCACGACGACGGACGTGCGGGCGAACGGCGGAAACGACGGCGTCGCTTCCGTTACGGTTAATTCGGACGGCGATCTCGTCGTGACGAAATTCGACGGCAGTACGCAAATCGTCGTCTTGCCGAAGTCTTATTTTCTCTCCGTCGTGGACGAGTTCGGCGTTCCGGTCAAGGACGTTCGGGCACAGATCGTCGGCTATTCGGGAAACACAGAAGTTTCGCGCAGTGAAATCAGGACGGGAACGGAATCGGGATTGATCGTTTTCACCCTTCAGCCCGACGCGTCCGTGCAATACCGTGCGGAAATTTCGTCCGTTCCGAAAGGATACGCTCTGCCGACGGAAGTCGCATTTAACGCATTCCGACAGGCAACCGTCGTCGTCGCCCTGTCCAACGATATCGCCGACAATCAGATTTTCGTCATGCCCTATGCGCGCGGTTCCTTTGCGACGAACGGCACGACGGTCGACGCGTCGGGAACGGAACCCGTATATTCCGACGAACGCACCGTGATCGAAGGAAACCGTCTCGTCTACGAGTCGGACGATCCGACGACCGTTGCAATCGACGAGGGCACCAAACTCGATTCGTCCGCTTCCGTGACGGGACAGCCCTATTCTCTGGACGCAACGTTCCGGAAGTCGGAACAGTATTATTATTTTTCGTTCAGTCCTTACGTTTCCCCCAAGACGACGGACGACTACTCCGAAATCGATCGGAGAATCGCCGCGTCGCGCGCGGCGGCTTCGGGAACGTATACCCTCACGTTCGACGTACGGTCGGGCAATCCGAAGACCGTTTCGCTCGTCCAATTCAACGCAACCGAGGGATTCGTTCAAAAAGACGCGAACGGGATACCCTCTTCGCTGATTGCAGAGACGCAGAACGGCGAAAGCGGATTGAGCGTCAATATCGACAGCAGACTGTATTCTTCGCGCACCTATTACTTTTATCTTACGGCGGACGCGCCCTGCGAAATCACCGTAACCGTTGCGAGGACGGGCGACGCGATCGAATATACGCAGGACGAAAGGAACGTATCGCCGAGCCGGACTCCCGTCGAATATTCCTATCAAACGGAAAACGCGACGATTCGGGAAATGCCGCTCGACGGTTCTCTGCCGCTCGTGCAGGACGAGGAGGGATTTTATCGGCTCGATCTCAATGCGAATGACGCCGCAGACGACGGCGAACCCGTCGTATTCGTCAATCTGAAAGGCGTAAATTCCGCGCGAATCGGCGAATATTCCATTTTCGAGTTGCAGAAGCAACCGATCGATCCCAACGGCGACGTACTCCGCGGAACGTCCGCATACGACGTCTGGATGCCCGATCCGAGCGACGAATACCACAGCACGATGTATCATTATGCGGACGTCGTCAACGGGTACGCGGCTGTCTGCAATTCCGACGGACTTTATCCCCTGAACGAAGATTTGAAAACTTTTCTGACCGCGTTCGGCGATAAATTGTACGGCGCAAATCTGTGCGCAAAAGAACTGCGTTATCTGCTCGCCTGCGTTTATTACGAACCCGAAAGCGGACTTCCCCTCTTCGGTTCGGGTACGCAGTCCGATCCCTATCTGGCGCAAAACGGAAAATCGACGGTCGGCGTGGACGGCTCCGAGCCGGCGTACGTTCGCTTTACGTCCGCGCGCACGGGTTGGTATCAGATCACCCCTGAGAATCTCTCCTGCTCCCTCGTCTGCGTTACGGAAAACGTAGCTTCCGTCGTCAGAAACGGCGTACTCTACCTCGAAACGTCCGTCTCGCAATCATACGTCTTTACTCTTTCCGGAAGCGAATCTTCCTATCCCCTCACCATCGCGCCGTTTGCGGAAAACGCGGTTTTATCGGGAAGCGATCCGCTGTCGCTGCGCGGCGCCGCGCCTGCGGGAAGCGTCTATGAAGTCGTTTTGGATACGGCAAGCAATCCGCAGGGCGTTTCGATCGATTGGAAAGCCGTCGGCGCGGGAACGTACCGCTTCACCGTTTTCGGCGATCAGGACGGACGGGTTTTTTACGACGGAAACGCAGTCGCTTCGTTGGAACTTACGGCGGCGGCGAGCACGACGTACTCTCTGCGTTTGGGCGTAGACGGAGAGCTGTCGCAAAACAAGAGATTTTTGCTCCTCATTGAAAAATTGTAAAAGACCGATTAACCGAAGCGCACTGCGCTTTTTCAACGGGAAAAACGCTTTTCCGTTATGCTGTCGAGAATGATTGCGCTTATCATGGCGGTTTTTCAACGGGGAAAACGCTGTTCCGTTGCGCGCAGAGCGTTTCGCGGCGCGTCCCCGCGCCGCATGCGGAGACGCGCCGCGAACGATTGATGTCGTTCCCGTACCCTGTGAAATCGACTTTCTTCCCGCGCCGCATGCGGAGACGCGCCGCGAACGACCGGTCATAACGGATTTTTAGAAGATTGACGGAAAGCCGCCCGCCGATTGTCGAGCAATCGGCGGGCGGCTTTTTATGCGTTCCGTTACAAATTCTCGCTGTTGCGTCTTGCGGATTATCCCATCGCCTTGATAATTTCCGCACGAAGTTCCGTCTCCGGCATTTTCCCCTGTCTTATACAGGTAATCACGCCTTCTTGATCGAGGATGACCGTAATCGGGTAAGCTCCCTTTCCGCCGAGCATCTCATACGCGTTCACGTCTTCGCGATCGACCGCCATCATCATCGTATATTCCGACCAACTTTCTTTATTCTTTTCCCTATCTTCTTTATCGATGAACTTCTGCACGGGCTCCGTCACGTGCGTGCTGTGAACGGCGACCATGACGATCTCGCCGTTGTATTCCCGATTGACCTTTTCAAAATAGGGCAGCTCCTCGACGCAGGGATCGCAGGTCGTCTCCCAGAAATTGATGACCGTCACCTTTCCTTTCGACGCCTCGATTGAAAACACCGTGTTTTCGTTCGCAGTCTGATAGAGTTCGAGCGTAAACGGCGTACAGCGTTCCCCTTCTTTGAGGACGACTCCGCCCCAGCCGCTGCTGAAAAAATTATAATAGACGAGCGCCGCCAAGAGGACGATTCCGGCACAGCAGATCGCGCAAAGGCGCAACCAAAACGCTCTTCCTCTGCGCGGCGCGTCCGTTTCAACCGTTTCCCGCCCCTCCTCCGCATCGACGAATACGGGCTCTTGCACGCATTCTCCCGACGTCGCGCCGACGGTTTCGGAAACGTCGAGCGTAGCCGCACATTCGGAATCGGGCGCGTCGGTCCGATCTTCGGTCGCGGAAGCGGCGAGCAAAGCGCCGAGCGGTCTGGGTTCTTCCGCAGGCGCGAACACGGCTTCCGCCGAGGACGCGTGCACGAAGAGCGACGAGCCTTTCCAGGAAATCGCTTTGGTCGGACAAACGGAAAGACATTCCCCGCATTGGATACATTCGTGATCGCCGACGCGTTTTACGTCCATCTTACACGTTTTCAGGCAAAGTCCGCAATCGATACACTTGCTTTTATCGAGTTTTACGCCGAGCAGGGCGATTTTACAGAAGAATCCGTAAATCGCGCCGAGCGGACAGAAAAAACGGCAAAAGAATCGGAAGATAAAGACGGACGCGACGATGAACGCGACGAGCAGGACGAATTTCCAGGTAAACAACCCGCCGAGCATGGCGAAAAAGTCTGCGTTGTTCGGATTGGACAGCAAACCGATCGCGCCTTCCAGCGTTCCCGCAGGACAGATAAATTTACAGAACGCGGGCACGGAGGCGTAGATGAGCGGAATGGCGATCAGCAGAACAAGCAGAACGTATTTGAAATAGGACAAAACGCGCGTAAATACGCTTTTCTTGACTTTCGGCGTCTTGATCTTATAGAGCAGTTCCTGAATGAGCCCGAACGGACAGAGAAATCCGCAGATCGTTCTGCCGAGGAGCAATCCGAACAGGACGATGATTCCGAACACATAGGCGGGCGCGCGCGTCGAGGACGCCGCCAACGCGTTCTGCAACGAACCGAGCGGGCAGGCTCCGATCGCGCCCGGACAGGAATAGCAATTGAGACCGGGCACGCAGAGGTTTTTCGTCGCGCCCTGATAGATCTTCCCCGTCGCAAATCCCTTTACGTTGGCGTTCGTTAAAAGCGCGGCATAGAGCTGAATGAGCCGTCGCTTCGTGGGACGGTGCGCCGAAAACCATTTCCCGATTTTTCTGAAAAAATTCTTCACCTTAGCCAAGACCGATACACTCCGTACAGATATTGATCGCCTTAATGAGCATCGCGCGCATGTCTCCGTTGCAAATTCCGACGATCACGAGCGTCACGCCCAGCACGCCGATCGCAATCCGGACGGCGAGACGGAACCGCGCTCCCTGCAACGCCGCAAAAACGCCGCTCGGAGAACGTTCGGCGGCGACGCCCGCCGTCAGTTGTCTGACGAAGGGAAGCTGTTTTTTTGCCGAATATTCGGAATACGCCGCCGCGCCGAGACAGAGCGCAAACGAGAGCGCGATCCACGGGAAAACGTGAAATACGAGATCGCGCACTTCCCCGACGACGTCCGTCTTGGGAAAATGCGACGGCATCGACAGATATACGATCATATAAACCGCCGTCGCCGCGCAGACCGCCAGACAAAACAGCCGTATTACGGTAAGAATCCTTTCTTCGCGGAGAACGGCTCTCCGCGCGTCGCTCAGCTCCCCTTGCGGACGTTCGGTCATGCGTTTTTTTAAGCGGTAGAGCGCGTATCCGTTCCCCAAGCGCACGGCGCTCGGCTTGAACGGAAAGAGCTCCCGCAAGACGAAAGCCGCAATCGCCGCGACGATCCAGAGCACCCCGGGAACCGCGAGCGGAGAAAGCGCGTCCGCTACGCGTTCGCGCGTAAAAATCGCGCCCTCGGTCGCGGAAAACTGAAAGAACAGTTTCAGCGCCTGCGCGATCAGAAGCGCGCCAAAAACCACGGTGAACGCGCCGAAAAAAACGTCGTATGCGAAACATATTCTCTTATTTCTCTTTTCCGACATCCGCGACTCCCCTTCGCTTTCTTTTTCTTCTTCCCTATTATAACAGCGGACACTATGAAAGTCAAGTACTTTCTACTTTCACTCTCCCTCTTTCCGACCTTTTTCGCGCGGTCGGAAGCGCTTGACATCGCTTTTCCAAACGTGTATAATTACGGCTATGGATGAACTTGTCTATCGCACCTATCTGAATATTTTACGGGAAGAACTGCTTCCCGCTATGGGCTGTACCGAGCCGATTTCGCTTGCGTACGCCGCCGCGCTTGCCCGCGAAACGCTCGGGAAAACGCCTTCGCGCGTGGAGATCTCCGTCAGCGGAAACATTCTCAAAAACGTAAAAAGCGCAATCGTGCCCAATACGGGCGGCATGAAAGGCGTTTGCGCCGCCGCCGCGGCAGGGATCGTCGCGGGCGACGCGTCCCTCCGTCTGGAAGTACTCTCCCGCCTGACAGACCGCGATCGGGAAAAGATCGGAGAATTTCTCCGCTCAGCCGCTTTTGAAGTGAAAAAATCGACTTCGGAATGCGTGTTCGACGTCGGCGTGCGCGTGTTCTCCGATCAGGACAGCGCGTTCGTCCGCATCGAAGGGCATCACACCAACGTCGTCGCGGTCGAACGCAACGGAACGCTCCTGAAAAGCGGACGCGCCGTCGCGGAGACGGGCGGCGCGGACAGAAGTCTGCTTTCCGTCCGTTCTATCGTCGAATTTGCGGATTGCGTCGACCTTGCGGAAATCGAAGAACTCATCGACCGTCAGATCCGCTATAATTCCGCGATTGCGGAAGAGGGATTGAAAAACGACTACGGCGCGCGAGTTGGAAAAGTCCTTCTGCAAGCGTTCGGGAAAGATTTGCACAACCTCGCCCGCGCAACCGCGGCGGCGGGTTCCGACGCGCGCATGAACGGCTGCGCGCTTCCCGTCGTCATCGTTTCGGGCAGCGGAAACCAGGGCATCACGGCGTCTCTCCCCGTCGTCGTCTATGCGAAGCGCATGGGCGCTACTCGCGAACAGACGATTCGCTCCGTTCTGCTCTCCGATCTCGTCACCATACATCTGAAAACGGGAATCGGGCGGCTTTCCGCTTATTGCGGAGCCGTCAGCGCGGGTGCGGGCGCAGGCGCGGGCGTCTGTTATCTTCACGGCGGAAAATACGACGAGATCGCACATACCGTCGTCAATGCGCTCGCCATCGATTCGGGGCTCATCTGCGACGGCGCGAAATCGAGTTGCGCCGCGAAAATCGCCTCCGCGGTGGACGCCGGTCTCGTCGGTTGGGAAATGTACCGCAACGGCAGTCAGTTTTACGGCGGAGACGGAATTTTGGTCAAAGGCGTGGAAAAAACCATCCGAAACGTCGGGGATCTTGCGCGCGTCGGCATGCGCGAAACGGACGAAGAAATCATTCGTCTCATGATCGAAAATACATAACCGCCTGAATCGATTTGCACTATGCGACCGCGCTCTATCAACGCATTGTTTATAAAGTTGCTCCCGCAACGCGGTCACCCTATCCAACGTTTTTATTTCGGCGCAATGTTCCGCGAACGCCGTTTTCGGCGAAAAATGCAACCGAGCGGATTCCGTAAGAATCCGCTCGGTTGCTTTATTCATTCTTATTTTCTGATTTGTCCGTTTCCGCGGATTTCAAACTTATAAGAGGTCAGCTCGCGCAGTCCCATCGGTCCGCGCGCGTGCAGCTTCTGCGTGGAAATGCCCATTTCTGCTCCGAAGCCGAACTCGAACCCGTCGGTAAACCGCGTGGAAGCGTTGACGTAGACGCAAGCGGAATCGATTTCCCGAAGAAACCGATCCGCGACCGCCCCGTCTTCCGTGACGATCGCCTCGCTGTGCTTCGTCGAATGTTCGTTGATAAACGCGATCGCTTCGTCCGCGTTCTCCACGATCTTGACGGAAATTTTGAGCGAAAGAAATTCGGTGTAAAAATCCTCTTCCGTCGCGGGAGAGATTTCGGGGCAGATCGCGCGCGCCCGTTCGTCTCCGACGATCTCCACGCCCTTTTCCGACAGCGCGGCTACCGCGCGGGGCAGATACTTTTCGGCGAACGCGCGATCGACGACGAGACTTTCCGCCGCGTTGCAGACGCTCGTCCGCTGCGTCTTTGCGTTCACGAGAATGGGAATCGCCTTTTCGACGTCCGCCGTCTTTTCAAAATAAATATGGCAGTTCCCCGTACCCGTTTCGATGACGGGAACGGTGGCGTTTTCCAAGGCGCTCTGAATGAGCGACGCGCTTCCGCGCGGAATGAGCACGTCCAGAAGTCCGTTCTGTCGCATAAATTCCCGCGCGCCCTCCCGCGTTCCGTCCTCGACGAGCTGTATAAATTCGGGATCCGTTCCGTCTGAACGAATCGCCTCTTTGAGTACTTTCACGACCGCCGCATTGGAACGGTAGGCGTCCTTACTGCCGCGCAGAACGACGGCGTTTCCGCTTTTCAGGCATAACCCGATCGCGTCCGCAGTCACGTTGGGGCGCGCCTCGTAAATGATCCCGACCACGCCGAACGGAACGCGCACGCGCGATATATCCAATCCGCTCTCCGTCGTATGCCGCTCGATGATCTCTCCGACGGGGCAGGGAATCGCGCGAAGCTGTTTCAATCCCTCCGCGATGCCCGCAATCCGCGAAACGGACAGAGAAAGTCTGTCTTTGAACTGCTCTCCGCGCGTGCAAGCGGCGACGTCGGCGGCGTTTTCGGTCAAAATTTCGTCCGCCCGCGCAATCAGGGCGTCCGCCATGAGCGTCAACAAGCGGTTGCGCGACTCTTCCGACAGATACGCGACCGCGCCCGCCGATCGTTTTGCCGCCAAACATGTTTCCCGAATGGTCATATTCTTCTCTCCTTACGAAAAAGATCCCCGAGGGGATCTTTGTTTATTCTTCCTCTTCTTCCTCGGGAAGTTCTACGTTGTGATAAATATCCTGAACGTCGTCGTTCTCTTCGAGCTTGTCCAGCATCTTGCGGAAGGTCTCCAACTTATCGTCCGGAAGCGTGATCTTGCTCTGCGGAATCATCGTGATCTCCGCTTGCAGGAAGTTCAGTCCGCGCGCTTCCAACGATTTTCTCGCCTCGGAGAAGGAAGGAACGTCCGTATAAATTTCAAACGCGTCCTCCTGCGTAACGACGTCCTCCGCGCCCGCCTCGATGGCGTATTCCGTCACCGTGTCTTCGTCGAGCGAGGGAGTTCTCTCCACGACCAGAACGCCTTTCGTGTCGAACATGTACGAGACGCAACCCGTATTTCCGAGCGAGCCGCCGTGCTTGCTCATGATCGCGCGAACGTCGCCCGCCGTTCGGTTGATATTGTCCGTAAGCGTGGTGACGATGACCGCCGCGCCCGCTACGCCGTAACCCTCGTAGGTGAGCTCTTTATAATCCTTGTCGCCCATTTCACCCGCCGCGCGCTTGATTGAACGCTCGATGTTGTCGTTGGGCATGTTCGCCGCTTTCGCCTTCGCAATGACGTCGGCAAGCTTGGAGTTCGTCGCGGGATTGGGATTTCCCTTAGCCGCGACCGCGATCTCTCTCCCGATTTTCGTGAAGATTTTTCCTCTTGCGGCGTCCGCTTTACCCTTTTTCGCCGCAATGTTATGCCATTTGCTGTGTCCGGACATCTGTTTTCTCCTTATTTTTCGCTTTCAAATTGCTTTCTTTTGAGCAGATACATGGCAATCGACGCGGAAACCGCCGCGTTCAGGCTCTCCGAACGCTCCTCCATGGGAACGCGCACCGTCTCCTTCGCCGCAGAACGCACCGCTTCGGAAAGCCCGCGCCCCTCGTTTCCGATACAGAGCGCGAATTTTTCGGGCGGTTCGTATCCGAATAGATTGATTCCGTTCATGTCCGCCGCCAGAAGCGGAACGCCTTCGAGAACGGACAGCGCCTCTTCCCGTCCGCACGGCATGATCCGCACGAAGAATACGCCGCTCATGCTCGCCCGAACGCTCTTCGGGGAATATGCGTCCGCGCAATCGACGCAGTAGATCTCCCGAAACCCCGCCGCGTTCGCCGTTCTGACGATCGCGCCGACGTTGGACGGATCGGATACGCCGTCGAGCAAGAGACAGCTCCCCTCCGGAGCCCGAAGCGGATACTCCGGGAGCGCGATCTCCGCAACGATCCCCTGCGGCGTTTTCTCGTCGCAGATCGCGCGGAACGCGTCCTCGCCGAATACGGTGAACGGGAGCGAATAGGTTTCGCCCGCATAGTCCTCGCGGACGGCGAGCCGCAATACGCGCATTCCGCTCGCCACCGCCTCGCGCACCATCTTTTCGCCCTCTGCGAGAAACGCCCTCCGTTCGCGACGGAATTTTTTCTCTTTCAGAGCGGCAAACTCTTTCACGAGCGCGTTGTTCTTAGATACGATTACCATTTCCGATTAGGAAAAAAGCCTTTTCTGAAAAAGGCTTTTTGTAACTCAGATCGCAGCCTTTGCCTTATTGCAAAGTTCCGCAAACGCGGCTGCGTCCGTGACGGCAAGATCGGCGAGAACCTTTCTGTTCAGCTCGATCCCCGCGACTTTGAGTCCGTGCATCAGTCTGGAATAGGAAAGTCCGTTGACTCTCGCGCCCGCGTTGATCCGCGCGATCCAGAGCGAACGCATATCGCGCTTTCTTCTCTTTCTTCCGATATACGCATAGTTGAGCGATTTCATTACCGCTTCTCTTGCGATACGGTAGGACTTGCTCTTGTTTCCGAAGTATCCCTTCGACAGTTTGAAAATCTTTCTACGCTTCTTGACTGCGTTTACGCCTCTTTTAATCCGCATTTCTTCTTACCTCCCATCAGTCTTTATAAGGAATCATCTTCTTTACCGTGTTCTCGTGCGTGGAAGCAACGAGCGTGGACTGGCGAAGATTTCTCTTTCTCTTTCTGTTCTTGGTTTCGGCTTTGTGATTCTTGCCGCCGTGCGCGCGGTTTACTTTCCCGCTGCCGGTAAGCCAAAAGCGCTTTTTCGTCGCGCTGTGCGATTTCTGTTTCGGCATTGTTTTATCCTCCAATTTATGTTTTTCAAAATTTATCTTCCGGGCGCGCCGCGCCTGCGAAATTCATTTTTTTACGGGCCCTAAAATCATGATGATGTTGCGACCTTCCATGGCGATCGGTTTCTCCACGACGGCGTACTCCTTCAAGCCCTCCGCGAACCGCACCATGACGTCCTTTCCGAGCGAAGAATGCGCCATCTGTCTGCCGCGCAGACGTATGGATACTTTGACCTTGTTGCCCGCTTCGAGAAACTTCGTCGCCTGTTTCGCCTTGACGTTCAGATCCCCTACGTCGATCGTCATGGAAAGCTGTACTTCTTTGATTTCCACGATCTTTTGGTTTTTGCGGTTTTCCTTCTCCTTCTTCGCCTGCTCGAACTTGAACTTACCGTAGTCCATGATCTTGCAGACGGGCGGAACTGCGTTCGGAGAAATTTTTACGAGATCGAGATCCTCCTCTTCGGCAAGGCGGAGCGCCTGAGCGGGCGTCATCACGCCGAGCATCTCTCCCGTGGACGAAATCACGCGGATTTCGCGGTCGCGAATATCGCCGTTTAACTGATTCTGCGTTTTGATCGTTTTTTACCTCTCACAAAAATTTAACGGGCCGCGCAGAAGCGCAACCCGTATAAAATCCGTATGAGAACGCGGCCGTGCCGCTTTCTTACAAATCTTATTGGCTCGTACCGACGTCTGCCGTACGGCGAGAAGCGCTGACTTCTGCTTGACTGTAACAGAATAGCACTTCCGGAAACGTTTGTCAAGTATTTTCACCCGTTTCAGAATATTTTTTTCGTATCGTTCTCTTCCCGCAACATTTTAAGGAACTCCGCCTTCGGCATCGCGCCGACGTCGCCTTCCCCTCTGCGGCGTACGGACACCGTCCCTTCCGCGACCTCTTTATCCCCGACCACGAGTTTATACGGAACCTTCTCCATCTCCGCGTCGAGTATTTTTCTGCCGAGCTTCTCTTTTCTCAGATCCGCGGAGGCGCGCAAGCCCGCCGCGTTGATTTCGTCCGCCACCTTCTGCGCGTATTCGGAAGCGCGGTCGGTTACGGGAAGCACTTTGACCTGTTCGGGCGCGAGCCAAACGGGAAATTTCCCCGCGTAATGCTCGATGAGAATCCCGATAAACCGCTCGATCGAACCGAATACGACGCGGTGAATCATGATCGGGCGGTGTTTCTGTCCGTCCTCCCCGATATATTCCAGATCGAAACGCTGCGGCATCTGGAAATCGAGCTGAATGGTTCCGCATTGCCACGTCCTGCCGATGCTGTCCTCCAAATGGAAATCGATCTTCGGACCGTAGAACGCGCCGTCGCCCTCGTTGACGACGTAGGGAAGATTTAATTCTTCGAGCGCCGTCTTTAACGCCTCCGTCGCGGCGTTCCAATCCTCGTCGCTGCCCATGCTGTCCTTGGGGCGCGTGGAAAGTTCGACGTGATATTTGAATCCGAAGAGGGTATAGACTTCGTCTATAATCCGCACGACGCCTTTGATTTCCGAAGTGATCTGTTCGGGCAGCATGAAGATGTGCGCGTCGTCCTGCGTGAAACAGCGCACGCGCATGAGTCCGTGAAGCTGACCGCTCTTTTCGTGGCGGTGCACGAGTCCGAGTTCTCCCATTCGGATGGGAAGATCTTTATAGCTGTGCGGTTGCAGTTTATAGACGAGCATGCCGCCGGGGCAGTTCATCGGTTTTACCGCGCAATCCTCCCCGTCGATCTTCGTCGTGTACATGTTTTCTTTATAGTGATCCCAATGTCCGGAATTTTCCCAGAGCGTGCGCGTCATGATGATCGGCGTCTGTACTTCGACGTACCCTTCCCGCTTGTGGAGCTGTCGCCAATAGTCCACGAGCGTGTTTTTGAGCACCATGCCGTTGGGCAGGAAGAACGGGAAGCCCTTCCCTTCGTTGAGAAGCGCGAAAAGTTTGAGTTCTTTGCCGAGCTTGATATGATCGCGTTTTTTCGCCTCTTCGAGCATCTCGAAATAGGCGTCCATTTCCTCTTTCTTGGCGAACGCCGTCCCGTAGATTCTCGTGAGCATCTTTTTCTTTTCGTCGCCGCGCCAAT
>CAMGEK010000005.1 GCA_946055105.1 uncultured Clostridia bacterium | reverse complement strand
AGAACTACGCGCTCTATCCGCACATGACCGTGTACGACAACATGGCGTTCGGTCTCAAATTGAGAAAGGTTCCCAAGGAAGTCATCGACGAGAAGGTAAAAGCGGCGGCGGAGATTCTCGGCATCACCGATTATCTGTCCCGTAAGCCGAAGGCGCTCTCCGGCGGTCAGCGTCAGCGCGTGGCTCTGGGAAGAACGATCGTCCGCGAGCCCAAGGTATTCCTGCTCGACGAGCCTCTGTCCAACCTCGACGCGAAACTCCGCGCGCAGATGAGAACGGAAATTTCCAAACTGCACGCCCGTCTTGCGACGACGTTCATCTACGTCACGCACGATCAGATCGAAGCGATGACGATGGGAACGCGTATCGTCGTCATGAAAGACGGTTTCATGCAGCAGGTGGATACGCCTCAGAACCTCTACGATTATCCCATCAATCTGTTCGTCGCGGGCTTCATCGGAACGCCTCAGATGAACTTCTTCAAAAACTCCACGCTCACGAAAGAGGGGAAAAAGGTCTACATCAATTTCATCGGCGGAAACAAAATCGCGTTGCCGAAATCGATGGTGGCGAAGATCAAGAACATCGACGAATATCTCGATACGGGCAAGCCGATCACGCTCGGCGTCCGTCCCGAGGACATTCACGAGGACGATCTGTTCATCTCCAACTCGCCCGATACGATCGTGAAAGCGAAGATCGACGTCATTGAAAAACTCGGTGCGGAAACGCAGATTTACTGCGATCTCGATTACGAAGGCGAAGGGAAGTCGGTCATCGACAACACGGCGCAGATGATCGCGAAGATTTCTTCGCGTGCGGTCGTCAAACTCGGCGACATCATCGACCTTGCGTTCGACGCGCATCACATTCACATGTTCGACGGAGTCACGGAGGCGACCATTCTCGAACGCGACGAAAATTACGAAGTGATTCCCGAAAACGCGGAAGGCGCGGCGTTCGTTCCTCCCACACCGCAGGAGATGCAGGCGCAGATCGACGCGGCGAGAGTCGTGACGAAAGAGATGAAGAGACAGGCGAGACGCGACGAAAGAATGGAGAAGAAGAAGGCGGCGGCAGCCGCGGCGGAAGCTCCTGCGCAGGTTGCGGAAGAGACGCCCGCCGAGGACGCTCCCGCAGAGGAAACGCCTGAGGAAGAGAACAAAGATCAGCAATAACGGCAGGACGATACAAAAGCGCTTATTGAAAAAATAGGCGCTTTTTTCTTGTTATCCGCGCAATCGGTTGACAAATCGTTGAAAAACGGGTAAGATAAGATTCCGTAAAGAACGGAGGAGGATCGGAGCAATGTGGGACGTTGTTTTTGACGCGTTGATCGATACGTTAAAATTGTTTCCGTTTCTGCTCCTCGCGTATATCGTAATCGAGTTGCTGGAACAGAAGACGGATCTGAACAAACCGCACGGCAGACTGAGCGGAAGACTCGCGCCGCTGATCGGGGGCGCGACGGGGCTCATTCCGCAATGCGGATTTTCGGTAATGGCGGCGAAACTGTACGAGCGGCGGCATATCACGGCGGGAACGTTGTTCGCCGTCTTTATCGCGACGAGCGACGAGGCGTTCGTGATTCTTCTTTCGTCCGGGCGCGGCGCGATCGCCGTCATGCCCATGATCGCGGTGAAAATCATTGTCGGCGTCGGAGCCGGCTATCTCGCCGATTTTATCATCGGGAGGACTTCCCGCTCCGATACACACCATGCTTGCGAGCATATTCACGAAGAAGAGTCGGAGGAAGCGATCGGTTGCTGTCATTCCTGCGGCAGAGAGCACGACGGAAAGTCTCCGCTCGTCGTCTATTTCGTAGCGCCGCTTCTGCACGCGCTGAAAGTGGCGGCTTATATCCTGCTCGTCAATCTGTTGTTCGGTTTTTTGTTTTACGCCGCAGGCGAAGAGAGGGTCGTCGGATTTTTGCAGGAGGGGATCTGGATACAGCCGCTGATCGCGGCGTTGATCGGGCTCATTCCGAATTGCGCTTCGAGCGTCGTTCTGACGGAGGCGTATCTCCTCGGCGGGATCACGTTCGGCAGTTGCCTTGCGGGACTGTGCGCGAACGCGGGGCTGGGCATGCTCGTCCTGTTCCGCAACGTAAAGGCGTGGAAGCGCAATCTGATCTTCGTCGCCGCGCTCTATCTTGTGGGAATCGGCGTAGGATACGCCGTCAACGCGATCGCTCTGGCAATCGCATAAAAGTTTTTCAGCGAAGACTTCGGTAATCGCATCAAAGTTTTTCAGCGAAGACTTCGGCAATCGTATCAAATTTTTTCAGCGAAGACTTCGGCAATCGTATCAAATTTTTTCAGCGAAGGCTTCGGCAATCGTATCAAAGTTTTTCAGCGAAGGCTTCGGTAATCGCATCAAAGGAGAAATATGTTTTTAAGCGAACGCGCGCGTGCAATCGCGCCCTATACGGCGGGAGAACAGCCGTCGGACAAGCGTTATGTAAAACTGAACACCAACGAGAATCCCTATCCGCCCTCTCCGCTGGCGGCGGAAGCGTTGAAAAAGTTCGACGCGGATCGTCTTCGGCTCTATCCCCGTCCCGACGCGGACGGACTTCGCGCGGCGATCGCCAAAGCCGAGGGCGTCTCGCCCGAAAACGTATTTTGCGGAAACGGATCGGACGAAGTGCTCGCGCTCTGTTTCCCCGCGTTCTTCGATACGGACGGAAAGGGCGCGTGCTTTGCCGAGTATACCTATTCGTTTTACGACGTATTCGCGCGTTTCTTTTCCGTGCCCTGCGTGAAAATTCCGATGAAAGAGGAATTTTATCTCGATTTCGACCGCATGGGCGCGTGTTCCTGCGACGGCTATCTGATCGCGAACCCCAACGCGCCGACGGGCGTGGGCGTGCCGCGCGGGGAAATGGAACGGTTTATCTCTTCCGTTCCCGATCGGATCGTCATCGCAGACGAAGCGTACATGGATTTTTTCGGCGAATCGTGCGTGCCGCTGACGGCGTGCTATCGGAATCTGCTCGTCGTCAAGACCTTTTCCAAGAGCTATTCGCTTGCGGGAATCCGATGCGGATACGCCGTCGGAGACGCCGCTCTGATCGACGGACTCTTCCGCATGAAAGACTGTTTTAATTCCTATCCTGTCGATGCGGTCTGTCAGGAAGTATGCGGCGCGGCGATCGCGGACGCGAAATATCACGCGGAGACGGTCTCGCGCGTCGTCGCGGAGCGCGGGCGGTTGCGTGAAGCGCTTCTTGCGCTCGGTTTTACCGTTCCCGAAAGTCGGGCGAATTTCCTCTTTGCGGGAAGATCCCGCCTCAGCGGCGCGGAAATTTACCGTCAGCTCAAAGATCGGGGCGTGCTCGTGCGGTATTGGGAGAAACCGTTTTTGCGCGATTTCTGCCGCATTACCGTCGGAACGCGCGAGCAAAACGACGTTCTGATCGCAAAACTCAAAGAAATTCTTGCATAACGCAAAATTTATAAAAATTCTTGCATAACAGGAGGAGAAGATGCGGTTTGCCCATTCTTCCGTACGAAAGAGGAAAGACGATACGGAGGAGAAGGACGAGCCGCTTTTTTGCGACGCGGGGGAAGCGGTCAAGCGCGCGCTGTCGGAGATTCCGATCGGAAAGGTTCTGTTCGTCTCCGACGAGAACGGGTTCGGCGCGTTTGCGCCCTTTTCGCGTTCTCCGCGCGCGGTCGGCGTGATCTCCGCTTCGGGCGACGCGCTCCCGCTCTTTTCGATGCCGGACGGGATCACGCTCGTCCTTGCCGCGGGCGACGCGGATACGATGCGCGCCGCGCGCTATTTCGCGACCGTGCGAAAAATTCCCTGCCGTCTGTTTCCGACGGACGGCGCGCTGGACGGCGTTTATTCGGAAGCCGACGACGTTCTGCTCGGCGAAGCGCGGAGTCCGTTTCCGTTGGACGGCGGACGGGTAATCTTAGACGAATCTCTGTTGCGGGAGTCGCTTCCGCGCGCCTATTGTCGGCTCTTGCTTTCCCGACTCGCGCTCTTCGAGGCGCGTGCGTTGCGGTTGCTCTGCGGCGGCGAGCGGTCGACGGCAGACGATCGGGCGTTTTCCGCGACGGAGCGGATCGGGGAGGATTTTCGGTCGATCGTAGCGCAGAATGCGGTACTCAGGCGATGCGAACGGGAAGGCGCGCCCGTCGGCGAAGGGGTATCGCTTGCGCGGCTGCTCGCCAGCGACGGAGCGGAAGACGCGGAATGGCGGGCGTATGTGCAACTTTCGGCGCTATACGGAGCTTTTTTTCACAAAGGCGTGCCGAGGCGGTATGCCGTGCCCGATTACCGCGCCCGCGCCGAAGAAGCGGGAACGGGCGAAGCGGGGTATCTTGCGGCGGAAATTCCGACGACGGAAACGTATTTTCGCCGCGCGACGTCGCTCGAACGCGTCCGCGGGATTCTTCTGCGCGAGCTCGATTGCGCGACGAAACTGGGCTCCGAGCGACGCGTCTTTCGCATGCTCGGCGGACGCGACCGTCCGCGCGCGCCCGACCGTCTGCGGCTATTGCCGGAGACTTGTCCGCGGGGATTGAGCGCATTGATCAGAGATTTCGGACTGACCGATTCTCTGTCGGAGATCGTCTGCGACGATCGGTCCTGAAAACGGAATACGAACGGGGGCGCTGACGAGCGCCCCCGTTTTTGCGTTTCCGTCGCGTTTGTTCCGCGTTTGCGGATTTTTTTATCGAAAAGCGTTTGAAACGCATGGAAAATGTGTTACAATATATGTGGGTTCAATTCGTCAGGAAGGAGGCATCACGAGATGCAGGAAGTGAAATTGATCGGGCGGTCGCCCGCGCTGACCGTCGCGTTGAGCGGGGAAATCGATTCCGGAAACGCGGGAGAGATGTACGATACGGTAATGGACGTCTATCGCGCCGAACCGTCGGACGTCGTGTTCGATTGCAAGGAGTTGCAGTTCATCGATTCGACGACGCTCGGAACGTTCGTGAAACTGTTCAAACACGTTCGGTCGGACGGATACGCCATGAAATTCGTCGGCATGCGCGAGCGGTTGAAGAAACTGTTCGTCATCTGTAAACTCGACACGATTATGGAGATTGAGCCATGAAAGAATTATTGACGCTTTCTTTTTCCGTCGGAAACGATCTCATGACGACCGTCCGCCTTGCGACGGGCGGAATTTGTTCGCTCGTCGGGATCGACCTCGACGAGAGCGAGGACTGTAAAGTTTGCGTAACGGAGGGTTTGTTGATTCTGCGGCGGAACGGGTATTCTACCGCCCGCGTCGTCTTTTCTCAGGACGACGGCGTTTCGGTGCGGCTGGTCGGATTGGATCGCGGCGGCGAGGGCGAGCCTTCCGTCGAGGACGATATTTCCTATGCCTTGCTCGAAGCGCTGGTCAACGAACTCAACGTGGAGAAAGACGGGGAGCGGCTCTGCGCGCTGAATTTCCGTATCGGGTGCTGAAATGGACGATCGCGAGCTTTTCCTGCGGTATCGGGAGACGGGCGACGTTGCCGACCGCAATAAAATCGTAGAGAAATATCTCTACGTCGCTTCCGTGCTTGCAAAAAAGTTTGTGGGGCGCGGCGTGGATTACGACGACCTGTTTCAGGTCGCGTCTTTGGCGCTGATCAAGGGCGTGGAACGGTTTGACGTAGACAACGAAGTCAAATTTTCCACGTTTATTACGCCGACGATCACGGGGGAAATCAAGAACTATTTCCGCGACCGTTCTCGGCTCGTGCATCTTCCCCGTCGCGTCGCGGAGTTGCGCGTGCGCATCAAACGGGCGACGGATGAAATTCTGACCGAAACGGGAACCGCGCCGACGGCAAAACAGCTTGCCGAGCGGTTGAACGTTTCGGAGGAAGAGGTCATTCGCGCGATGGAAGCGGGGAGCGTGGTTTCTTTGGACGCGTCGGCGAGCGAAGGCGACGAGGATATGAGCTTTCACGAGGTGCTTCCCGCCGAAGAGAATTTCTTTGAAAAAATGGAGACGGACGACGCGGTGGCTTCCGCGATCGGTACGCTCAACGAGACGGAACGGAAAATCGTTTCCTATCGGTTCGGGCAGGAACTGTCTCAGACGGAGACGGCGCGGCGTATGGGCGTTTCGCAGATGTATATTTCGCGCATGGAGAGGAAGATTCTCGCGAAACTGAAAGAACGCTTGCAGAGCAGTATGGCGGAGTGAAATGTATTTTGAAATCGACGATTTCAACGCGCTCGAAAGGGCGCTGCATACGCTGTGCGACAGACTTACGGCGAGCGACGTTCCCGAAGAAACGGTGTTCGACAGTAAGCTGGTTGCGTGCGAGTTATTGAGCAACGTTCTGCAACACGGCGGGGAACGCGCGTATTGTTATGCGACAGTCGACGGCGATCGGATTCTGATCAGCGTGCGCGGCGAGAACGGCTTTCGTCCGCCCGAAAACAGCGCATGTTCGGACGTGACGGCGGAATGCGGCAGAGGGCTGTACCTCGTGGACGCGATGTGCGAGAGCCGCGATTACGATGAGCGCGACGGGATTCGCGTCGTCATTAAAATTATCCGTTGAGCTCCGATTGCTCAATGAACCGATCACGAGCCGCAACGACGAACCGTGAGGTTTGAATGAATCGTGATGATAAAATCATCGCCGGGGAAATTGATAAGAGAACGCGTCGCAGCCTGAAAACTCGTTCTCCGAAGACGTAATCGGAGTTTCTGTCTGAAAAGTCATTAAGTACTGTTTCAAATAACTATCATCTGAATGTAGATAGATTCTGGTTCATGGACGGAATTTTTTTGCAATAAATCTTAATACAACGTCCGCAAAAGTTGTATAAATTTTATAGAATAAAACGCTACGCTTTTCAAACAAAGCCGCGTAATCATCAAAGCCAAAAGGGAACGGATAACGCTTTTTCGTTATCCGTTTTTACTTCATAAAATTCCTACCTCGTTCGCGCGGCTTGGGATTGAAGCGTAAAGCCTTTGCGGAACGGTCGGATCAAGAGCGATTCGCGCGGCTTGGGGGAAAGGATCGTGTTTTTGCGGAACGGCAGAACAAAAAGCCGCGCGTTTTCGCGCGGCTTGGGATTGAAGCGTGAAGCCGTTGCGGAACGGTCGACCAAGAGCGATTCGCGCGACTTGGGGGAAAGGATAGTGCCTTTGCGGAACGGGAAAGCAGAGCAAAAAGCCGCGCGTTTTCGTGCGGCTTGGGATTGAAGCGTGAAGCCGTTGCGGAACGGTCGGATCAAGAGCGATTTGCGCGGCTGGGGGGAAGGCTGGTGTCTTTGCGGAACGCAGAGCAAAGAAAAAGCCGCGCGTTTTCGTGCGGCTTGGGGACAAAAAAGGAGCTGTTTAGCTCCTTTTTTGCGCATTATTTTGCGTTGACGTACCGGTATAGTTTTTCCACGAGCGATCCGGAAGCATACGCTCTGAACCGACCGAGGTAAATGAATACTTTCTTGAAGAACAACTCGTTATCGCCGCCGACGACGTAGCGGGGAAGATAGGTATGCGTTCCGTATTTATTGGAAATAAACAGATCGCCGAATTCAGACTTCTCCTGCGTGGTCAGCGTATTGAAGAACGCGTCGTAGGTATAAGATTCGTAAGCGTTGGAAACGGGGGCGGCAGCTGCGGGCGCGGACTTTGCAGGCGTCGCAGGCGCGGCGCATTGCTCTGCCACAGGCGTCTGCGCAGGCGCGTGACCTTTCGCGATCTCCATCATGCTTAATTCAAATTCGTTCATCGGCGTCTCTTCCGCAACGGGCGCGGGAGCGACGACGGGCTTCTCTTGCGCGACGACTTTTTCCTCTGCCGCAACCGTGGCGACGGGCGCGGGCGCCGGAGCGAGCTGAATCACGACGGGCGCGGGCGCCGCAGCGGGAGCCGCGTAAACCGGCGCGGGCGCATAAACGGGAGCAGGAGCCGCGTAAACGGGCGCGGGCGTCGCGACGGGTTCCTGAACCGCCGCGGGTTTTTCTTCCGCAACGACGGGTTCAGCGACGGGTTCTGCGACAGGTTCTTCCGCAACGACGGATTCTTCCGCAACGGATTCCGTTTCAGGCTCGGACATAAGATCGAGCAGATCGTCCGATTCCTCCGCGGCTTCCGCGGATTCCGTCTTTTCGGCTTTCTTCTTGGAAACGGCTTTGACGATCGAGCAAACGAGCGCGATCAGGAACGCCGCAAGGGGCGCGGCAAGCAACAGAATCGCGGGCAGTTTCACAAGAACGGACCATGCGGGCGCGTCTCCCGTTGCGGGCTTAAAGACGTACAGGCACAACAGCGCGATCGCCGCGCCTGCCATCAAGAAATAACGGATGACGTCAAAGACGAACGCTTTCGTCGCGGTGAGACGGATGGTCGAGACGACTGCGTTGATCACGACCAGCGCGGTGAGCGCGATCAGAAGAATCTGAACGACGAAAGCCATGCCCGTCTGACCGCCCACGAAAAGTTTCAGGTAATCGTTATGGAGCAGGGATTGGGGATGCAGGCAGGCGAACATCGTCGCGAAGACGAGCGCGAGCTGAATGAAATTCACGATCGCGATTCCTTTCTTTCTGATCAGGGCGGCGACGAACAAAACCAACAGAGCCGCGCCCGCAACGGTCAGAGAGGGAAGATCGATCAGATCGCGCCAAGCGGTCTTGCCGTTGAAAACGCGCGCCGAGAACAGCAAGGCGAAATATCCGAGGTAAGCGAAGAATACCAACAATCCGTTGACGTACATCGCGCTCTTCGCGAACTTCGGCGAGCAGAATCCCGCGATCGTAAGCGCAAGCGGAACCAGAACCGCCAGAATCAGAAGAACTATAAAAACGATCTGCACGACGTCGGCAATGCTGCCGTACCAGGAGGTCGCGTACCAGAGTCTCGGGAGTCCGAGGCTGACGGAATTGCCGCCGCTGAAAATATCTTTCGTCAGGGCGATCATGACGCCGAGAAGGGAGTTCCCGAGCGCGCCGTCGACGGTGACGAGCGGCGTAAAGACGGAAATCCACTTGGACAGAAGTCCGATAAACAGTCCGCCGAGCGCGAGCAATAAAAAGAGCACGGAAGCGAAACGGTATCCGCCGACGTTTTCTTTTTCTTTCGCGCCGAGCGCTTCTTCCGCGAGAACTTCGTCTTCTGCGGAAAGTTCCGTTGAATCCGTAAAATGATTATTCTTGCTCATAAAATTCTCCTGAATTTTTAGATTTCACGGTAAAGTGAATAATTTTCTATTTGGACTTATTATACCATATAAAACGGGACATGTCAACATATCGTCGCCACATTGTCAAAAAAATCGTTAATATTTTTGCAAAAAAAGGCTTTATTCCGAGTTTGTGCAGTCCTCGTTTTTTCAAGCGTGCGTTCCTTTCACAGATCGCGCCGAAAGGACTTGTTTTTTTGTGCGGAACGTGATATAATCGATGGGAAACAGAAACGGAAATCCGTTTTCGGGGGCTTTATGAACGATACGCTTGCGGAACTGAAAAACATACTGTCGGATATTGCGGAAAAAACGGGCACGGTTGTCAGACTCGAACCGCACGGCGGTCGGGAGACGCGCTTTACGCTCGATTTTTACGGCGTCGCCGTCGACGCCTGGATCGACGGCGACGGAAAAACGGCGGAGGAGACCGCCGCGCTGTTGCGGTATTTCGTCTCCAATGCGGACATGCTCCGCCCTCTTCCCGACAGAGAGGATTATCTGCGGAGTATTTTGCTCGGCGAGGCGGGCAGCTGGTACCTCTATCGGTTTATGAGTAAATACAAAATTTCCGCGGGCGCGTGTTTCGCGATCTGCATCCGCGAAGAGAAACGGCTCGCCGAGACCGTCGCGCATATCGAACGCTGTATCGCCGATACCCGCGACATGGTCGTCCGGATGGACGACGAAACCTGCGCGTTGATCAAGTTCTGCGAAAACGGACAGTCTGACGTGGAGTTCGCGCGGTTCATCGCGCAATCCGTGTACGAAGAGATCGGCGTCAAGCCGCTGTTCGGCGTCGGCGGCGAGGCGGGGTCGTTTACGGAAATTACGACTTCCTATCAACAGGCGACGACGGCGGTGCGGATGAGCGCGCTGTTCCGTTCCCGCGGAGAGGTGCATTCGTATCGGGAATTTCTGCTCGTCAGAATGTTGGAGGAGGTGTCCGAAGCGCGCCTGAAAGACTTTATGAAGCAATTCCGCGTCGAGGAAGCCGCCGAAATTTTCGAGGACGAGGACATGCTCGGCACGGCGGAGGAATTTCTCGAAAACAGTCTGAACGTCTCCGAGACCTCCCGCAATCTCTATATGCACCGGAATACCCTGACGTACCGTCTCGACAAAATCGAGCGCGTAACGGGGCTGAATATCCGAAAATTTTCCGACGCGGTATCTTTTCGCGTCATATCCATTCTGTATAAACTGATCAGGACGTAAGGAGCGTTTATGGAAGAGCGTATGCAGATCGCCGAAGAAGAACGGAACGAAGAAACCGCGGAACAGGCGGCGATTTCCGATCGGAAGGTTCCCGCGGGGAGGAGAAAAAAGATCGTGATCGCGATCGGAGCGGTCGCGCTGGCGCTCGTCTGCTTTTTCGGGGGCTGGTTCGCCCGCTATTATTCGCTCGACGCGGGTTTGCGGCGGTTCATCTGGGCAAAATCGATGATCGACAGTCATTATTATCAGGACCTTGACGACGACGCGCTCTACGACGAGATCATGGGCGTTTTGGAAAGCCGTCTCGATCCCTACTCCTGCTATTTTACCGCGGAAGAGTACGACAAGCTTCTCGCGGAGAAAGACGGGAAGAAAACGGGCGTCGGAATCGTTCTGACGGAAGAGGACGGCGTCGCGCGGCTCTATTCCGTCGTCGGAAATTCCCCCGCGGAAGAGGCGGGATTGAAAAAGGGAATGTACGTCACGGCATGGTACGGGGCGGACGGTGCGGAATTACGGGGAAGCGGATCGGAATTAGAAACGTTTATCGGCGCGCAGGAGGCGGAGTTTGCGCTTGCGTGCGGCTTTCGGAAGGACGGCGGAGACGCGCGGAAATTTACGTTGACGAAGAGAACGTATCTCGCGACCTATTGCGCCTATGCCGACGGCGAGGGCGCGTTCGCGTTCCGCGGCGCGGAGCGCGCCGCGTTGACTTCCGTCGACGGTGCGGACGTCTTTCGGAGTTTGAACGCAAAGACCGCCTATATCCGGATCGCCGAATTTAACGGAAGCGCCGCCGATGAGTTCGCGGCGCTCCTGTCGCTCATGAAGGAACGCGGCAGAAGCGATCTCATCCTCGATCTGCGCGGGAACGGCGGCGGGTATCTGGACGTGTTGGGTTCGATTGCCTCTCGTCTTCTCAGAAACGCGGAAGGAAGCAAGCCCGACGTGCTGACCGCGAAGGAGAAGGACGGTTCCCGAACGGTTTACCGTGCGTCCTCCAACGAGTATTCCGCCTTTTTCGGAGCGGATTCGGTCGTTACGGTGCTTGCGGACAGCCTGACCGCCTCCGCTTCCGAATGTCTGATCGGCGCGCTTCTCGATTACGGAACGGTCGGCTATGAGAATATCTGGCTTCGTCGGGAGACGGACGATTCTCCGGCGCGCACTTACGGAAAAGGGATCATGCAATCCAATTTCAGCGGGAGCGGCGGCACGATGAAACTGACCGTCGCGACCGTACATTGGCCGTTGAGCGACCGTTGTATCCAAGGCGTCGGAATATCCGAGTCGGACGGCGCGCACGCGTTGACGGCGGACTATTATGACGAGACCGACGCGTTTCTTTCCGCGGTGATCGGTCAGATCGGATGAGATCTGAGATAGCGTTCAAACAAATCGACGGCGTCCTGTCCCGAAGCGGCAGGGCGCTCTTTTTGCGCCGATTCCGACGGGCGTTCGCGATCCGCGGCGCGGGCGGGATCGTCCGCGCGCGGCGCGTCCGTCTGCGCGCCCGAAAAGGGCGCGTTTTTTCCGTTCTGCACGAGCAGGGAGATGAGTTCGCGGTTTTCCTTGTAAAAGTTCAGTACGGAACGGAGCGTGTTTTTCCATTCGGAAGCGTCCCGATCGGACGACGCGAGTAAAAGCGCGAGCAATAAAATTTCCATAATGCCATGATATGAAGTTCCCAAAACGGGGGTTCCCCTCATAAGATACAGAAGAGAGGTGAAGAATGAAAGATTTTGTCAGCTATCAGGGCAACAAAAGCGGCGGCGGAATGCCCGGAGAATGGGCGGAGGAAGCGCAAAAACTTTCGGCGGCGTTTCACGGGAAGAGCGAGGGCGATCTGATGAAGGCGATCTTCGACCGCGCCGCGGAGGGAAAACGCAACGGCACGCTCACCAACGAACAGATCGACGCGTTTTACGCGCAGTTCGCGCCCATGCTGGACGGCGCGAAAAAAAAGAAATTAAAAAAACTCGTCGAGCAGTTGAAGAGCATGTAGCGTCAGATTTTTTTCAGAGCGCACACGAGCGCGTTGACTTCCCGCATGCCCTGAAAGGGGGAGAAGGACGCGCGCACGAGCCCGTCGGGGAACGTGCCGAGCGCTTTGTGCGCGAGCGGCGCGCAATGCAGTCCTCCGCGCACGGCGATGGAAAAGCGTTCGGACAGAATCCCCGAGACCTCTTCCGAAGGCAGAGTCGCATGGGCGAACGCGGCGATTCCGCAGGGGTTGGGCGAAAAATACGCCCGATATTGCGGCAGAGCGTCGAGTTCGCGCCGCAATGCGGAAGTCAGACCGAGCAAAATTTCCGCGCCCGTATCCCGTTGCGATCTGACGAGCAACGCTCCTTCAAAGAGGGAGCAGATCGCAGGATAAGAGAGCGTTCCGCTCTCCAACCGGTCGGGATAAAAATCGGGCATGTTCAGGTTGAAACTTTCGCTGCCCGTTCCGCCGTGGAGCAGAGGGCGGGGATTCACGCGATCGGAGAACAGCAGCGCGCCCGCGCCTTGAATCGCGTGCAGTCCCTTGTGCCCCGCGAGCGCGAGGACGTCGATTCCCGTTTTCCGCATAGAAAGGGGCAGATGCCCCGCGCCCTGCGCGCCGTCGGCGAACAGCAGAACGCGGTCGGGGAGTCCGCGTCGGATTTCGTTCAGATCGGGCGTGTCTCCCGTAACGTTGGAAGCGGTCGTGACCGCGACGACGGCGGTGTTTTCCCGCACGAGGGATAAGACGTCCTCCGCGCGGAGCGAACCGTTCCGAAGCGGCGCGACCGAGTAGTCGATGACGCCCGCCTGTTTCAACGCTTCGAGCGGGCGCAGGACGGAATTATGTTCGAGACAGGTGGCGACGACGTGATCGCCCCGATTGAGCGTTCCGAAAAAAGCGATATTGAGCGCTTCCGTACAATTTTTGGTATAGACGACGCGCTCGTAGCCGTAGCCGTCGAAGAGTTCGGAGAGCAGATTTCTGCATTCCTGCACGCGTTCGGCGCAGGCGACGGAGAGAGAATGTCCGCTTCTGCCGGGATTTGCGCAAAGTTTCATTGCGGCAAGAACCGCGTTCTGAACGGACGCGGGCTTGAAACCGCCCGTGGCGGCGTTGTCGAGATAAATCATAACTTCCTCCCGAAAGACGATACGATTTATTATACGAAGGCAGGGAAACCAACATGACTATTTTAGCAGTTTTTCGTTCGCGCGCGCAGACGATCGATTTCGTCTCTGCGCTCAGAAGTGCGGGCGTGCCCGCAAGCGCAGTCTCCACGCCGCCCGAAGCGGGAGTGGGATGCGGCGTTTCGGCGAAATTCGACGAGCGGTTCCGCGACCGCGCGCTCTTTCTTCTGCGGAAAAAACCATATTCTTCCTACGTCGGCATGATGCGGCGCGTCGGAAACGGTTACGCGCGCATCTGACGCGATTCGCTTGCCTTTTTTTTCCGTCGGCGGTATAATGACGGTATGAATACGACAGAAATACTTGAAGAATTGCGCCGTCTCTATCCCGACGCGCGCCCGGCGTTGCTCTATGAATCGCCCTATGAACTGCTTGTTGCGGTCATTCTGTCCGCGCAATGCACGGACGAACGGGTGAACCGCGTGACGAGAGAGCTGTTCCGCGAACACAATACGCCCGAACGGATGATTCGACTCTCGCAGGAAGAGCTGGAAAAATATATTTATTCCTGCGGTTTTTACCGAAACAAAGCGAAACACATTCTTTCCGCTTCGCACGATATTCTCGAACGGTTCGGCGGCGAAGTGCCGGGCGAAATATCCGAGCTCCGCTCTCTTGCGGGCGTGGGGCAAAAGACGGCGAACGTCGTCTATTCGGTCGCGTTCGGCGGCGACGCGATCGCCGTGGATACGCACGTCTTCCGCGTGAGCAACCGTCTCGGTCTCGCGCACGCCGATACGCCGGAAAAGACCGAGGAACAACTGCAACGCGCCATTCCTAAGGCCGATTGGTCGAAAGCGCACCATTGGCTGATCTGGCACGGAAGGCGGGTTTGCCATTCGCAGAAACCCTCCTGTGCGGAATGTACGCTTGCGCCGCTTTGCGCTTATTTTCAGGGAAATTCACCGCTCAAGGTATAATTGCCGCCTCCTTCGTTCATAAAAGAACGCAGGAGGTTTTTTACGATGACGAAACTGACGGCAAAAGATCTGGACGTGCTCACGCACGTTCTTACGGGAGAGGAAATGGCGTGTAAAAAAGCGCGGATTTACGCGAACACGCTCACGGACGCGGCGCTTGCGCAAGAGATGAACAGAATCGCCTGCGCGCATGCGGAGAGGTTCTCCGCGCTCTGTACGTTATTGGAGGGAGGACGGTCATGAAACAATCCAAACAGGAAATCACGCTGAACGAAAAAGACGCGTTGCAGGATATGCTTGACGCGGAGAAACAGTTGCTCGCGTATTATACCGCCGCGCTGACGGAGGGGAGTAGCAAGTCTTTCCGAAAGGAGATCCTCAAACGCTATGCGGAGAGCGCGGAAGATCAGTTCCTCGTGTTTGAACAGATGTTGTCGCGCGGATATTACGAGACGCAACCCGCGCAGAAACCGATGATCGACGAAAAGGCGGAGACGTTCTCAAAAGTGCGCAAGCAACTGATGCAACAGCAGGAGGCATAGCGCGCCTTTTCCGATCGCGCGGCGCGGAAGGTATCGTTTTTGTTAAAATGCGACATACTGACTTCGGAGGGGAGTATGTCTGAGATCGAATCGAAGTACAAGTATGCGCACAATGCGCGCTATTGCATGATTCTGCCCGACGCCGCGGACGAATTCGAGGAGGATATCGTTTCGACGGGGCAATCGTAACGAAAACCCGCCGCGGATCAGCCGCGGCGGGTTTTTGAACGAAAAGACAGAGCGGCGAAATTTGCCGCTCTGTCGTAAATACAGAGACTGTCGCCGGAACGGATTTATTTTGGAGAGATATACCTGCCGCAATTTATGTTCTATGCGATCAACGCGGCTGTTAGCGTGATAAACGCGCCCATGCCTGCGGTGAATGTTCCCGCGCCAACCGACAAACACGCCCATGCCTGCGGTGAACGCTCCCGCGGCAACCGACGAACGCGCCCGTGCCTGCGGCGAACGCTCCCGTGCCAACCGACGAATGCGCCCATGCCTGCGGTAAACGCTCCCGCGGCAACCGACGAACGCGCCCGTGCCTGCGGCGAACGCTCCCGTGCCAACCGACGAATGCGCCCATGCCTGCGGTGAATTCGCTCGCGGAACGTCGCTTTCCATGCGGAAACGTACGCCGCGCGGCAGACCGATCAGACGTTGAAACGGAAGAGCACCACGTCGCCGTCTTTCATGACGTAATCCTTTCCTTCCGAGCGAACCTTGCCCTTTTCCCGCGCGCCGGCAAGTCCGCCGCAATCGAGCAGCGTCTGCCATTCGACGACTTCGGCGCGGATAAAGCCCTTTTCAAAATCGGTATGAATTTTCCCCGCCGCCTGCGGCGCTTTCGTTCCGCGCACGATCGTCCAGGCGCGGGTTTCTTTTTCGCCTGCGGTCAGGTACGAGATGAGACCGAGCAACGAATAGGACGCTCTGATCAACTTGTCCAGACCGCTTTCTTTCAGACCGAATTCTTCGAGGAACATCGTTCTGTCCTCTTCGCTCATCTGCGAGAGCTCCTCCTCCGTCTTGGCGCAGATGACGAGCGTCTCCGCGTTGTGCTTTCGCGCGTATTCTTTGACTTTGAGAACGTTGGGAAGCGTCTCCTCGTCTGGTCCCATTTCCCGTTCCGCGATGTTCGCGCAGTAGATCACGGGCTTCGAGGAGAGAAGAAAGAGATTGTCGAGCAGAGGCTGTTCCTCCTCCGTGACCGGGTAAGTGTTGGCGGGCAGTTCTTTTTCGAGATGGGCAAGCAGCCGTTCGAGGAAGGCGTATTCCGCCGCGGCGGATTTATCGCTCCCGCCGCGCGCCGCGTTTTTCGTCCTGTCCATGCGTTTCTGCACCGCTTCGATGTCGGAGAGAACGAGTTCGAGATTGATGGTTTCGATGTCGCGGACGGGATCGACGGAATTCTCCACGTGCGTGACGTTTTCGTCTTCAAAACAGCGCACGACGTGAACGATGGCGTCCACCTCGCGGATATGAGAGAGGAATTTGTTGCCGAGTCCTTCGCCGCGGCTGGCGCCCTTGACGAGTCCCGCGATGTCCACGAATTCGATCACGGCGGGCGTGATTTTCTTACTGTGATAGAGTTCCGCCAGAAGATCGAGCCGTCGGTCGGGCACGGCGACGACGCCTACGTTCGGTTCTATCGTGCAAAAGGGGTAATTCGCGGCTTCCGCGCCCGCGTGCGTGATTGCGTTGAAGAGGGTGGATTTTCCCACGTTGGGAAGTCCTACGACGCCGAGTTTCATAATGTTCGCTCCGTTCTTTTTTTCTTTATTATTATAATATATTCTTCTGAAAACGGCAAGTCTTTCATTTGCCATTTCCCGAAAAATGTGTTAGAATTATTGGGAAAACAAGAGAGGTCTTTTATGGATTATAAACGGTACATTGCGGAGCGCCTTCCCGTAGACGGCGTTTCCGTGAACGAAATCGCGGAGACGATCGCCGTTCCGCCCGATTCCGACATGGGAGACTATGCGCTTCCCTGTTTCAGATTTGCCAAAGTTTTGCGCAGAAGCCCCGCGCTCATCGCCGAGGAGCTTGCGCAACGCTTCCCCGTCGACGGCGTGATCGAAAGCGCGGTCGCCGTCAACGGGTATCTCAATTTCAAGGTGAATAAAAAGGGGCTCGCGGAGGAGACGCTCTCCCGCATCGGGCGCGAGGGGGAAAGGTACGGTTCGTCCTCCGTCGGCGCGGGAAAGACGATCTGCATCGATTATTCCTCCGTCAATATCGCCAAGCCCTTTCACATCGGGCATCTTTCGACGACCGTGATCGGCGGCGCGCTGTATCGGATATTCAACTTTCTCGGCTACCGTACGGTGGGCATCAACCATCTCGGCGATTACGGCACGCAGTTCGGAAAGCTCATTTCCGCCTATACCCGTTGGGGCAACAGGGAGCTCGTAGAACGGGGCGGAATCCGCGCGCTGAACGAACTCTACGTCCGCTTTCATCGCGAGGCGGAGAGCGATCCCGCGCTCGAAGACGAGGCGCGCGCCTATTTCAAAAAGATCGAAGAGGGTGATCCGGAGTGTCTGAAACTCTTCGAGTGGTTCAAAGAACTGACGCTGAAAGACGTGAATAAAATTTACGACCTGTTGGGAATCAGGTTCGATTCGTATGCGGGCGAGAGTTTTTATCAGGACAAAATGCAGCCGGTCGTGGACGAACTGCGCGAAAAGGGGCTCTTGCAAGAGAGTCGGGGAGCGCAGATCGTCGATCTCGACGAGTACGGCATGCCCCCGTGCATCATTCTGAAATCGGACGGCTCGTCTCTGTATGCCACCCGCGACATGGCGGCCGCGATTTACAGAAAAAAGACTTACGATTTCGATAAATGTCTGTACGTCGTCGCCTATCAGCAGAACCTGCACTTCAAGCAATTTTTCAAAGTGCTCGAACTCATGGGCAAGGACTGGGCGAAAGATCTCGTGCACGTCGCCTACGGCATGGTCTCTCTGGAAGACGGCGCAATGGCGACCAGAAAGGGCAACGTCGTATTTTTGGAGGACGTCATCAACAAATGCGTCGAAAAGGCGTACCGGGTCATCGACGAAAAGAATCCCGACCTTCGGAAAAAAGACGAGGTCGCGCAGAAAGTGGGCGTCGGAGCGGTCATATTCGGCGCATTGTATAACAATAAGATCAAAGACGTCACCTTTTCCTACGATAAAGTGCTGAATTTCGACGGCGAGACGAGCGTCTACGTGCAGTACGCCTGCGCCCGCGCGGCTTCCGTGCTCGCCCGCGCCGACGCCGCAGATCTCAGCTTGCGCGAGACGCCCGTACCGTGTCCGCAGGAATTCGAGCTGATCAAGGCGATCGCAGAGTTTCCCGACGTCGTCTCCGCGGCGGCGGAAAAGTACGAGCCCAGCTATGTGGCGCGGTTCTGCGTGGACGTCGCGCAGAAGTTCAACAAGTTCTATTTCGACTGCAAAATTTTGCAGGCGGAAGAGGACGCGCGCGCGTTCCGTCTCTCGCTCACCGCGGCGACCTTGCGCACGCTGAAAAACGCGCTTGCTCTGCTCGGAATCGGCGTTCCGGAGGAGATGTAAGATGATCAGGGCGGTGTTGTTCGACCTCGACGGAACGTTATTGGATACGCTTTCGGATATTCACGGGGTATTGATCGATACCCTTCGCCGTTTCGGTTATCCGGAAATTACCGTAGAACAGACGCGCGAGTATATCGGAGAGGGCGCGCGCAGGCTCATCGAACGCGCGCTGCCGGACGGCGCGGACAATACGGACGAATGTTTCGCCTATTTCAAAGAACGCTATGCCGCAAGCGGCAACGCGCATACCCGCCTGTTCGACGGGGAGGCGGAGTTCCTCGAACGGCTCTTCGCCCGCGGAATCAAAGCGGCGATCGTGACGAATAAACCGCAGGCGGCGACGGAGACGGTCGTCGCGCAGTTTTTCCCGAACCTACCGTTCGGCTTCGTCGGGGGGGATTCGGGAAATTTTCCCTGTAAGCCCGATCCGACGCTCGCGCAGTTCGCCGCGCTGACGATGCGCGTCCCGATTGAGGAATGCGCGTTCGTCGGAGACGGTGAGACGGACGTGCAGACGGCGATAGCCGCAGGCATGCAGGGCGTCGCCTGTCTGTGGGGATACCGTTCGAGAGAACGGCTTTCCGAGGCGGGAGCGACCCGCTTTGCGTCGGATTTTGCCGAATTGGAAAAAATTCTCGGAGAACTCTGAAAAAATTTCTGAAAAAATTCTGAAAATCTATTGATATTCAGTCTTAATTATGTTATAATGGAGACAACCCGAAAGGGAAGACCAGAAAAAAAGGAGATTGTTTGATATGAAGAGATGTGCTGTATGCGGCGAAATCGTCGCGGACGACGTAGAAGTCTGCCCCGTATGTAAGGCGACGAAGTTTGTTCCCGTAGAAGAGAACAAGGCGAGCTTTGCTTGCGAGCATCATGTAGGCGACGGAAAGGTAGAGGACAAGGAAGTCATGGAAGGGCTTCGCGCGAACTTCATGGGCGAGTGCACCGAAGTCGGTATGTATCTTGCGATGGCGAGAGTCGCGGAGCGCGAGGGTTATCCCGAAGTTGCGGAAGCTTACAAGCGTTATGCTTACGAAGAAGCGGATCACGCAAGCAAATTCGCGGAACTGCTCGGCGAAGTCGTCACCGATTCCACCAAGAAGAACCTCGAACTTCGCGTTGCGGCTGAGACGGGCGCTTGCGAAGGAAAGCTCATGCTTGCAAAGCGCGCGAAAGAGCTCGGATACGACGCGATTCACGACACCGTTCACGAAATGGCAAAGGACGAAGCGCGTCACGGCGCAGGTTTCGCGGGATTGTTGAAGAGACTGTTCTAAGACGAGAGCGGCGTACGCCATACGGTATCGTTCGGACGGAGCGTAAATCGTTCCGAACGTGCGCAACCGCTTGAAAGAGAAAAACGGAAACATTTCGGTCCGACGCTTTGGCGTCGGACTTTTTCGCGCCTGCTCGCGCGGCGGGAAGTCGAATGATTCCCCTAAGGTTGCGGACGAAACTCTGCCCGTCGGACGACCGTTATTTGAAATCGGTTCTGTACATTGTAAAGCGTTTTGATTGATTTTTTCAATGTCTGTTCCGAACGGTATTTGCGCGGGAATCTTTCACAGTCGGCACGGGCAGAACGAATGACGGAGATGAAAAGCGGGGAACGCTGATCGGCGCGCTAAGCCGTTATATCATCGGAACTTTCTCCGGAACGTTGCGTGCGGAAAAGTCGGCACGACAGAACGAATGACGGAGATGAAAAGCGGGGAACGCTGATCGGAACGGCAAGCCGGTTATATCGTCGGAACTTTCTCCGGAACGTTGCGTGCGGAAAAGTCGGCACGGGCAGAATGAATGACGGAGATGAAAAAGCGGGGAACGCTGATCGGCGCGCTAAGCCGTTATATCGTCGGAACTTCGGAAAAGAAAAACCGCCGCCCGTTCGGGCGACGGTTTTCAATATTGGAGAGTGAAAGCGGAGACGGCTGGGACCGTTCGCTTTCCGTGAGATACGGCGTTTTTTTCGCCGTTCGTAAGTTTATTTTAATGCAAAGTCCCGAAAATTACAACCTACTAATTCAAAATATTGCTCTATCCGTCGGAAAATGTGCGGTAGAGTAAAAAATTCACGCTCTACTCACAGTAGAATCGTTGACAAAGCGTTTGTTTTGGGTATAATAAAAGTATGGAAGAACAGGATCTTGCGATTACCATCGGAAAAAATCTTACGCGATTGAGAAAGATGGCGAATCTGACTCAACTCGAACTTGCGGAAAAACTCAATTATTCGGACAAGTCCGTCTCCAAATGGGAACAGGGGAACGGGATTCCCGACGTGCGTATTTTAATTCAGCTCGCCGAGCTTTACGGCGTGACGCTGGACGACCTCGTGCGGGAGAATCGGGAAGAGAAAGTCGTGCCGGGAAAGGCGCGCTTGCGGCAGAGGTTGATCGCCGCGCTCTGCGGATCGGGATTGTGCTGGCTGGTGGCGGTCGTCGTTTTCGTCGGATTGGGAATCTTTGCGCCCGATTTGTCCTATAAATGGCTGGCGTTCGTTTATGCCGTGCCCGCAAATGCGATAGTGTTGCTCGTTCTGAGCAGTATCTGGCACTATAAATGGACGCGGATCGCTTCCATTACCGTTCTCGTATGGAGTCTGCTTGCTTGTATCTATCTGACGTTCTTGCAGAAGAATGTCTGGCTGATTTTTCTCATCGGAATTCCGTTGCAGGTGTTGGCGCTCTTCTTCTTCGTTTGGAGAAAGGGCGTTCGTTCGGCGGGCAACTGAATTTTCCGCGCCCTTTCGGGGGCGCGTTTTTGCGTTTTGCGCGGGAGGTTTTATGAAATCGAAAGAATTACGGTTGCGCCGAAAACGAAAGACGGCGTTCGCGGTGAGCTGGACTTCGGTCGGCTTGCTCGTGATTTGCGTCGCGGGCTTGCTCGTCTCGTTCGTCCTGTACGGTCTGGCGCGGACGAACGAGCACGATCGGCTGTACGTCAGTCTCATCGGCGGATTTGCGGCGGGAATCGCCGCGTTCGGTCTCATCGGAGTCGGGTGCATGAAACTTGCCTCGAAGTGGTTGTTTGAAGAACGGGACGAAGCGGAGCGCGCGATTTCGGAGGACAGCTTTTTTGCGGGCGAAGGAACGGTCGCTACCTTTCGCGACGCGGGAATGGTTCTGGAAGCGGGCAGCGTCGCGGTGACCGTTCCCTATCCGGAGCTACGGGCGTTCGCCGTCTGTACGCGCACCCGTCCGCGGGAAAAGGGGGAATGGAGCGTTGCGATCGAAATTCCCGCAAAGTATCTTTCCAAAAAAAAGACGAAGAACGAGCCGCCCGTGTACGCGCAGTTCGACTACAAACCCCGTCTGCTCGACCGTCTCGCGTTCCGCGGGATCGCCGTCGGGGGAGAGAAAAAAGGGAAGGGAAAAGGAAGGTTCCGCCGTCTCGAAACGTTTGCTCTGCCCGACCGACGCAAACGCAGAAACGCGCTTTTGACGGCGCTCGTCGGCGCGGCGGTCGCGGCGGTCGGCGTTGGGTTGGCGTTCACCTCCCTATCAACGTTGAGCGCGGTCATGGTGGCCCTCGGCTTGCTGGTCGCCGCGCGCAGTACGGTGCGGTTCGTACAGTCGAAATTTCTGCTCGCCGTCTATCGGGAGGGAATTTTCAAGCGTGAAGAGAACGGACTCGGCGCCTTTTATAAATGGGAAGAGCTCGTCTCGGTTACGCGCGTCGCAAAGGACGGGGAGCAGTCGATCCGTCTCGATTTCGGGTATGGGGAGCTTCTCTGTCCCGAAGCGGACGGCTTTTACGATTTCGTCGCGCGCAATTATCCCCAAAAAACGGAGAAACGGTCATGAGAGAATTGGTACCTTTCGGAGTTTACCGTCATTTCAAAGGAAAGTATTACCTTGCGGAGGGAATCGCGATCAATGCGGACACGGGCGAAAAAACGGTCGTCTATCGCGCTCTTTACGGCGAGCGGGAGCGGTTCGTCCGTCCGCTCGAAGAATTTCTGTCGCCCGTGGATCGGAATAAATATCCCGACGCGAAACAGTTTTACCGCTTTGAAGAGGCGACGCCGTCGGATTAGACGAAGGGCGAAGACTTCGCCGCGGGATTGCGTAGAGTAAGAAAGCGTCTTTACGGTCTGCTACGCGGCATTGTGAGTAGAAGACGAAGCGCGAAGACTTCGCCGCGATAAGGGCGCGGAAAAGCGCGGACGTGCGCGGCGTAAATTTCTCGAATCTGCGTTGACAATCTCATAAATTATGTTATAATAAAGGAAGAAATGCGGAGGCGGTATGCTTTGTTCCCGTTGCGGAGTCAATCCGGCAAAACAATATACGATCAGAACGGCGGACGGAGAACGCACGGAATGGCTGTGTTCCGCATGTTATCAACGGCGAAAAAAAGACGCGCACGGATTTCCGACGGCGTTTCCCGGTAAGGCGGGCGGCGCGGGCGGACAGTCCTGTCCCGTCTGCGGCACGACGCTTGACGATTTCCGAAAGACGGGGCTTCTCGGTTGCGCGCACTGTTACGCCGCGTTTCGGAAGGAGCTGTTGCCGTCGATCCGTAAGCTTCAGGGGAAACTGCAACACGAGGGAAAGACGCCCGACGCGCAATCGGAGGAGAGGTACGCCCGTAAGCGCGAACTTGTGGACGAACAGGAGCGGTTGAAAACCGCGTTTGAACGCGCCGTGCGCGAAAAGGATTATTCCGCCGCGGAGAGTATTAAGGAACGGTTATTTGAAGTCAATCATAAACTGTATCGCGGGGAGAAACAATGAAAATCACTTACGACAGCGTCGTCGTTTCGACGCGCATCCGACTCGCGCGGAACTTCGTTGATTTCCCCTTTCCCAACCGTTTCAAAGACGTGTCCAAGGCGCGGGAGATGATCCATCTCATCGCGGCGGAACTCAGCAACGCGGACAAATTTGAACTTTATTACATGAACGCCGTTTCCGAGGAGCGCGCGGCGGTTCTGAAAGAACGCTATCTCATCAGTCAGGATCTCATCGAGAATCGGCGCATTTCGGCGGCGCTCGTCTCCAAAGACGAGAGCATTTCGGTGATGATCAACGAAGAAGATCACGTCCGCGAACAGTACTTTCTGCGGGAATTCGATCTGCGGAAGGCGTACGAACGGATTTCCGGAATCGACGATCTGATCGCGGAATCCATTCCGTTCGCCTATGACGCCGAGCTCGGCTATCTTACCGCGTGTCCGACCAATCTCGGAACGGGACTGAGGGCGTCGGTCATGCTGTTTCTGCCCGCGCTTGCGCGGCGCAACCTCATGCGGGAAGTCATTCCCGAACTCACCCGTCTGGGGCTTACCGTGCGCGGAGCTTACGGCGAACGGAGCGGCGCGGAGGGCGAATTGTTTCAACTGAGCAACGAAGTGACGCTCGGCATGACGGAAGAGGATATCTTATCCGTCGTAGAGAGCGCCGTGCAGACCATGGTCGAGTTTGAATTGCAGGAGCGCAAGGCGATGTGCGAGGAGGACGGGATCGGACTGCGCGACAGGGTTTGCCGCGCTTACGGAATCCTGACGAACTGTATCAAAATCGACGCGCGCGAGTTCATGTCGCGCATGGCGGACGTCAAGCTGGGCGTCGCGTTGGGCGTCTTTCACGGAGATATGCGCGCGCTTGACGATCTGATCATCGCGATGCGTCCCGCGAATATCAACCGACTCAACGGCGCGGTTTTGGACGAGGCGGGCAGAGACGTCTACCGTGCCGAATATGCGGGAAAGGCGCTTCGGGCAATGGATTTGCCGAACGGGGAGGAAGACTATTGAATATTTTGTCGCGCGCTTCCGATCATCTTCGGGAAGCGATCAGGATCGCGCAGGAATGTGCGAAAAAATACGGTTCGTCTCTGATCGGAAGCGAACACATTCTGTACGGAATCATCAAGGTTCCGGATAGCGCCGCGGGCAGATTGCTTGCGGAAGAGGGTATCACCGAGTCCGCATATCTCGCGAAATTCCGAAATTCCGTCAATCACAGCGCCACGGTGGAGGGGTTTTCGCCGCGCACGAAATTTCTGTTTGAACGCGCGTTTGAATTTTCCGGCGTCGACGACGCATACAGCCCGCTGATGGGCACGGAACATATGTTGCTCGCGATTCTGAGCATGGATTCCTGCATCGCGGCTCAGATTTTGCAGCTTCTCGGCGCCCGCATCGACGTTCTGATCGAAAAGACGGAGGCGTTAATCGGACCCGCGCGGGAAGAAGCGAACGAACCGCAGAGGTTTCCGCTCTACGGCGATCGGGAGACGCAGTCGAACGGATCTCCGCGCGTGCAGAAGTCGGCGCGCGACGGGAAATTTGAGTCGCAGATCGACGAGGAATTGCTTCAATACGGAACGGATCTGACGCAGCGCGCGCGGGAAGGGAAGCTCGATCCCGTCATCGGCAGGCGGAAGGAGATTGAAAAAGTCGTTCAGATTCTATCCCGCAGAACGAAGAACAATCCCGTTCTGATCGGCGAACCGGGCGTGGGAAAGAGCGCGGTCGTCGAGGGGCTCGCGCAGGAAATCGTCGCGGGAGACGTGCCCGAGCTGTTGCGCGGCAAGACGGTGTTTTCCCTCAATCTCAACACTCTGCTCGCAGGTACGCGCTACCGCGGGGATTTTGAAGAGCGGTTGAAAAATCTCATCGAAACGATCGTGCGCAATCAGAGCGTCATTCTCTTTATCGACGAAATTCACATGATCGTGGGGGCGGGTTCGTCGACGGATTCGTCCATGGACGTATCGAACATTCTCAAACCCATGTTGGCGCGCGGCGAAATGCAGACGATCGGCGCGACGACGATCGAAGAATACCGCAAATTTATCGAAAGGGACGCCGCGCTCGAACGTCGGTTCACGCCCGTCGTCGTCGAACAGCCGAGCGTTGAAGACGCGATCGTCATTCTCCGCGGACTCAAAGACAAATACGAGGCGCATCATAACGTCGTCATTACGGACGAGGCGATCGAAGCGGCGGTTCGGCTCTCCGATCGCTATATCACCGACCGCTATCTTCCCGACAAGGCGATCGATCTCATCGACGAAGCGGCTTCGAGAGAGCGGTTGAATTCTTACGTCGAGCCTGCGGAGCTTCGGGAATTGGAGGAGCGGGCGGAGCGATTGTCGGCGGAGCAGAACAAAGTCGTGCGGTGGAAAGATTTTACGCGCGCGGCGAAATTGACCAATCAGATCGAGGAGCTGGAAAAGAAGATCGCGGAAGAGAAGCGGGCATGGGACGGAAAACGCGGCGCGACGCATCTCGCGATCGGAACGGAACAGATTGCGGAAATCGTATGCGATTGGACGGGAGTGCCCGTGTCGCGATTGACCGAACGGGAGAGCGAGCGGCTGCTTCATCTCGAACAAGAGCTTCACGAGCGCATCGTGGGGCAGGACGACGCGGTTTCGGCGGTGTCGAAGGCGATTCGTCGCGCGCGGGCGGGACTGAAAGATCCCAACCGTCCGATCGGCTCGTTTATCTTCGTCGGGCCAACGGGCGTGGGAAAGACCGACCTATGCAAAGCGCTCGCGGAGAGCATGTTCGGCGACGAGAAACTGATGGTACGGCTGGATATGTCCGAATATATGGAGAAGTTTTCCGTCTCGAAACTCATCGGACCGCCGCCCGGTTACGTCGGATACGACGACACGGCGGGAGCTTTGACCGAACGCGTTCGCAGAAAACCCTATTCCGTCGTACTGTTCGACGAGATCGAAAAGGCGCATCCCGACGTGTTCAACCTACTGTTGCAGATTCTCGACGAAGGGCGGCTGACGGACAGCAAAGGGCGGGCGGTCTCGTTCCGCAATACGGTGGTTATCCTGACGTCCAACGTGGGTGCGCGGGAGGTCAAGGAAGCGCCCGCGCTCGGCTTCGGCGCGGAACGGACGGCATACGAAAGCATGCGCGACCGCATTACGACCGCGCTGAAAGAGCAGTTCAAACCGGAATTTCTCAACCGTCTCGACGAGATCATCGTCTTTCATAAACTGACGCGAGCAGACGCGGCGCTGATCTGCGGGAAACTGTTGCAAGGACTGCAAAAACGCGTTTCGGATCGCGACATCGCCTTGCAGGTGAGCGACCGCGCGAAAGAGCGGTTGGTCGCGGAGGGGTACAGCGAGGAATTCGGCGCACGCCCTCTGAAACGGACGATTCAGAAGCTGGTGGAGGACCGTCTCTCCGAAGAAATTCTTCTCGGCAGAATCAAAGCGGGGGAGACCGTTCTCGTGGACGAACGAAACGGCGAACTCGTGTTTTCCAAGAATTGACCGGATTCGGGCGAACGCCCGTTCGGGCGCGATGAGCGATATTATTTGATATATCTTTTGCTTACGGTTGCGTGGCTTGTGCAGAATCTACCGTAAGCGCGAAAAACAAAAAGAAGGAGCAACGAAATGAAAATCAAAAGAGCGATCTGTCTGAGCCTGTGCATGTGTACGGCGACTGTTCTTGCTTTTTCCGCTTGCGGAAAAGACGGGACGCAGGAGCCGGAACACGAACACGTTTTTTCCGAGAAATGGGCGTTTGATCAGACGTACCATTGGCATGCCGCGACCTGCGAGCATGCCGACGAAGTATCCGAAAAAGCCGAACACACGCTTGTGAACGGGATATGTTCCGTCTGCAGCGCAGAAATAGGCGGCGCCGTTTCGGTCAGCGCGTCCGATTGCGCGGAGGCGTTCGACGCCTTAAGAATGATTCTTGCCGGAAGCGCGGGCGCGACTACGATGCGTGCGGTCACGTTCGGTCATACCGCCGTCGCGACCGTAATGAATGAGGAATCGTCGGGAAGCGGCGAACCGATCGGATATTTCGATTTGGCAATCGACGAAACCCAACTGATAACGTATCAAAGCGATCTCGGGAACGTTAACGCGATTGCGTTCACGTATTTCTTCTCACAGATTCTGCAAAAAGACGATTACGTGATGTCGGACGAGGCGTTCGCGTATGCCGCGGAACAAAGCGGCGTCGCAACGGGAAAATTGCAGGTTGTCTACGACGGCAACCGTCTGTTCGGCAGTATGTACATGCTTCCGATCAACGTTCCCGAAGAAGGATTGTTTACGATCGTCATCGATTATGATTTCAATACGAAAGAAGTCGTCGGGTTCGAGTGGTTGTTGAGGAGCGTCGGCGGTAATTCGTCCTATTATTTCTTATATAGAGACGGAACGGGATATACCGTTTCGGACGACGCGCTCGCGGCGGTCGCCTCTTATCTCGACGATCGGATGAGCGAATACGAACCGCCTGCCGCAACCGACGCGCCTTACGACGTCGTTGCGGAATGGACCGCGACGAACGAATACGTCAATCATATCATGAGACCTTGAAGAGACGGAGCGGCGAACGAGCCGTCCTATCGCCAAAGGGCTTGTTCCGCATGAACGATTGATTGCAAGACCCATTTTCCGAAAGCAAACGGGCGTAGATTTTCCTACGCCCGTTTCCGTTTTCTTTTTATATCATTTTCGTTGCTCCGAGTTCAATCCAGCAGCAATTTCATGAGTTCAAACCCGCGATCGAGGCGTAATCCCGTCTGTTCCGCCGCGCGCTCGTCATAGCGGTCCGCGCCGTTTCCGCGCCCGTCGTTACTGCGATAGAGCAGGAAAGGAACGGGATCGCTCGTGTGCGTTTTCAGCGCGACGGGCGTGGGGTGATCGGGCAGAATCAGAACGGAGAACGCTTCTCCCGCTTCGCGCAGGCGGTTGCAGACCGTCTCCGCCACGCCGTCGATCTGCTCGATCGAATAAATCTTTTTTTCGGGATCTCCGTGATGCCCGCATTCGTCGGGGGCTTCCATGTGAACGTAGACGAAATCGAGACCGCCGAGAAGCGCGTCCGCCGCGGCGTTCGCTTTTCCTTGGAAATTCGTGTCCCAATTCCCCGTCGCGCCGGGAACTTCGATGACTTCCATGCCTGCGAGAATCCCGATTCCCTTCACGAGATCGACGGCGGAGATGACGCCGCCGCGCTTTCCGTACAGATCGGAAAACGCCTTCATGCGCGGTTTCGTTCCCTCGCCCCAGAACCAGACGGAGTTGGCGGGATTTTTTCCCGCCGCGCGCCTTCTCTGATTGACGGGGTGATCTTTGAGCAGGTCGTAGGAGCGTTTCATGAGATCGAGAAACGCTTCGTTCCCTTCGCCTTTGGGAAGATAGGGTGCGATCGCCTTGTCCGAGATGTCGTGCGGAGGAGTGAGCTCGTGCCCCGTCTTTCCGCCGTCCACGACGAGACAGTGCCGATAAGAGATCCCCGCATATAAGGTATAGGGCGGAAGGTCGAAGGATTGTTTGAGGTATGCGATCAGCTCGCGCGCCTCCTCGGTGGAAATTTCGCCCGCGGAATAATCGACCATCGTTTTCGTCTCGTACATGCCCCCCTCGGAGAGCGTGACGAGATTACAACGCAGCGTGACGTCCGTCTCTTTGAGCGGAATTCCGATGGAAGCGGCTTCCAGCGGGGATCGCCCCGTGTAAAAGAGCCGGGGATCGTACCCCATGACCGAGAGATTCGCGACGTCGCTGCCCGGTTTGAAACCGTCGGGCACGGTGCGCGCCGTGCCGAGCAGGCTCTCTTTCGCCAAGACGTCGATGAACGGTTTGCGGGCGAGTTGCAGGCAGGTTTTCGATTCGCGGTCGGGCATGGGGTATCCCGCCATGCCGTCGCCTAAGATGACGATGTATTTCATTGATTATCTCCTTTCGTCTGATCGCATAAATTCCAATCGATGGGTTTCAGACCGTTTTTTATCAGATATTCGTTCGTTTTAGAGTAGTGGCGGCAACCGAAGAATCCGTTGTACGCCGAAAGCGGAGAGGGGTGCGCGCATTGCAGAATCAGGTGTTTGCGCCCGTCGATGAGCGGCGCTTTTTTGCGCGCGTTCCCGCCCCAGAGCAGAAAGACGAGCCGTTCTTTTCGTTCGCTCAGCAGGGAGATGACGGAATCGGTGAACCAGCTCCAACCGCAACCCGAATGCGAGTTCGCCTCGTGCGCGCGCACCGTGAGCGAAGTATTCATCATCAGAACGCCTTCCCGCGCCCATTTCGTCAGATTCCCCGACGCGGGCGGGGGATAGCCGAGATCGCTTTGCAGTTCTTTTAACATATTTTCGAGCGATGGCGGTTTGGGAACGCCGTCTTTCACCGAAAAACAAAGTCCGTGCGCCTGTCCTGCGTTGTGATAGGGATCCTGACCGAGCAGAACGACGCGAACCTCGGAAAAGGGCGTAAAGCGGAAACAGTTAAAGACGTCGTACATGTCCGGATAGACGACGCGCGTCGAATATTCTTTTTTGAGAAATTCTCTGATTTTCAGATAGCGTTCGTCCCGAAAGAGCGGTTCGAGCGGCTCTTTCCAATCTCCTAAGTCGATCATGGGTACTCCTTTTGTAAAAATTTCCCTTTTTCAATCGGTCGGCGCAAAACAGAGAATTGCGCGGAAACAATGTTTTTTCGACGCGCCGATAGGCTCGTATCAATTGCGTTTTCTCGCGTCCGTCCGGTCGAACGATCGGCGCGCGAGAAGATTAAAGCGCGTTCAGGATTCCGAGATAGAGCCGCAGTTCCCGTTTCGCGTCCGCGAGGTCGTGTTCGAGATAGTTGCCGCACTCTTCCCGTCTGTTACCGGGGATTTCGTCCAATTCGAGCGCGACGGGAACGCTCTCTTTCAGAAGGCGGAGCGTTTCCCCGAAGGTAAGTCCGACGGTGAGAAGATAGAACCCCGTGCGGCACCCCATCGGGCCGAAATAGACGATTTTTTCCGCCGCCGCGCCGTTGCGAAGTACGGTCGCAAGCAGATGTTCGATCGTATGCAACGCCTTGGGGGAAATATAATCTCCCGCGTTGGGTTTTTTGAAGCGCAGGTCGAACGTGGTGACGCCGTTCGCCTCTGTGGAAACGTACAGTCCGGGTTGAAGCAGATCGTGATTTTTTTGGAAAGAAGGAATTTTTTTCATGGTTCGATCGCCTCCGTTATCTCCCGCATGCACGCTTTCAGACGCTCCGAAGCGCGGAAGAGGTTGTTTTTGAACTGTTCCGTGGTGCTTCCCGCACCGTAGACGTCCGACACGGACTTGACGGAGACGAAGGGAATGCCCGCGTTTTTGCAGACTTGCGCGATCGCCGCGCCCTCCATGTCCCGAATATCCGCGCCGAGCCTTTCGCGCAGAAGCTTGTAATCGTCGGGGGAATCGTTGAAGCGGTCGCCCGAAGCGAGCGCGCGGCGCGGGAAGGACAATGCGGGGGTGAAGAGCGGCAGATAATTTTCCCGCTCCTCGTCCAGCGTGCCGATTTCTCCGCCGTTGAGTTGCGTCAGATCGAAGTCGTACTGTACGGCTCTTTCGATGAGATAGACCTGCGCGACTTCCGTGCCCGCGTGCAGACCGCCCGCCACGCCGAAATTGAGTACGACGTCCGCGCCGCAGCCAATCGCCGCGCACGCGCCGACGGCGGCGTTGACTTTCCCGACTCCGCAGACGACGAGCAGGACTTCCCTGCCGAACGCCGTTCCGTGCCGAACGGTTTTTCCGTATTTGATTTCCGTTGACTGTATTTTCATTTGCGAAAGCAGCGCTTCCGCTTCGCTGTCCATAGCGACGACCGCTCCGATCATGTTTTCTCCCGAGGTTCTGCGCCGCTGCGAACGCGGGGGCGACGGTTCGGTCAGAATCCGCGCTCCGACGCATACGGCGGCGTTTTTTTCTTATTATAACAAAACGTCTGAAAAATTGCAATCTTCGGAATAGACTTTTTGTTTTTTGGCGATAAAAGTCTTATAAGGAGCAGCATATGAATCCGTTTGAACTCAAAGCGCAAAAGATTGAAAAAAGTTTTACTTCCTGGAATAAAGTGTTCTTGAAGCCCTACGACAAGAACGAAGTGGATCCTTACACGCGTCTCAGGATCATTCTGATGTCGGGTACGGAATTTGAATCGGTGCGTTTCTCGCACGCCTTTTCCCGCGCCTGCGCGAACAACGACGTCCGACGTCGGCTCTCCGCCATGCGGCGCGGAGAACAGATTCAACAAAAGCGCGTAGCGGGGCTCAAACCCGCGGACGAAAGCATTCTCGAACACACCATCGGATACGAACAGCTTGCGGTCGATCTGACGGCGGCGCTCGCGCTCACCGAAAAAAACAGTTACGTCAAGCAGCAGCTCGATTTCGCATTGCTCGAAGATTTCGATCATCTGTACCGTTATGCAGATCTGATGGAGCTGGAACGGGGCGGCGATCCGCACCGTCTCGTCGGCAATTATACCGAGATCATGCCCGGTCGCCCCACCGTTTCCGAATACCGTCATCCCTACGACGACGTGGATTTTTATATCAACGGGTGTCTGAACAACGTCAAGACCAAACTGAATATCAATATCATAACGGCGGCGGAACAGCAGACGATGAATTTCTATATGAACGTGGGAAATCTCTATACGACGCCGCTCGGCAGAAAGCTCTTCAACGAGATCGCCATGATCGAGGAACAGCACGTCACGGGCTACGGCTGTCTGAAAGATCCCTGCGCGTCCTTCTGGGAAAATCTTCTGATGAACGAATACACCGAATGTTACCTGTACTATTCCTGCTACGAGGACGAAAAAGACGAGCGCGTCAAAAAGATCTGGGAGATGCACTTTGAAGAGGAGACGGCGCATTTGCACGAGGCGGCGGAACTGCTCCGTCTGTACGAGGGAAAAGTCTGGCAGCAATGTTTCCCCGAAGGCGGAGAATTCCCCGAACTGCTGAAATTCCGTCCGCAGAAGGAATACGTTCGAGAAGTACTCAAAAGCGTGCGGCTCACGGGCGTGGAAGAGGGGTTTGAAGAGGTGGATAAGTTGCCCGATTCCTTCCGTTTCTTCTCCTACAACGAGAAGATCAACGGCAATCTTTCGACCGTCGGCACGCACGTCGTGATCGAAAAAGCGATCGCGGAACGGGGAGAGGATTACCGCGTGCAGGACAAAGATCATCCCGTGAAAGCGCTTGCGGATCGGACGAACGACAACGTCGACGTGGGGCGCGTCAAAGGTAAATAAACGAAAAACCCGCAGAGAACCTCTATGATTCTGCGGGTTTTTCCGTTCAGGACAGAGCTCCGCTTGCGGAGCGAGCGGGGCAAGCCTTTCGCCCTGAATATGAGCAAGAGCCGTATTGTCCTTCAAGCGATCGATTCGCTACGATTTTCAAAAAGGAAAAGAACCTTGGTAATAATTTCACGAAAAATTCGATTCGGACTCTTGAAAAGCGGTACGGAACGTGATATAATGATCCCGTTGTAAGACGCTTAGGCGTCGGAGGTGACGGCGTGAGAATCAAGTGGTACGGAACGGCGAGTCTGATGATCGAGGGCGGGAATACCCGCATATTGCTCGATCCGTATCTCAGGGAGCTCAATCCCTCGCTCGCGCCCTTCCCCGTCGAAGAGGCGGCGCAGGCGGACGCGGCGCTGATCACGCATCCGCACCTCGATCATTTTTCCGACGTCGGCGTTCTGATCGGCGCGGGGCTCAAAAAGATTTACGTGTCGGAGAACGGGATCGCGCACGCGCAGGAGAACGGGATTCCGATCGCGGGCATGGTGCCCGTCGGAGCGAACGAACGGTTTACGGTCGGCGATATTACCGTGCGCACCTTTCAGAGCCGACACTGTAAGTTCGACGCGGCGACGGTGTTATCCGTTCTTTGTTCGCCCCGCACCTATCGGCAGTTCGGGAACGCCGTAAAACTCCTGCGGAAGATCAAACGGTATCAAATTCGCGACGATATTTATTGTTTTGAATTGTCCTGCGAGGGGAAACGCGTCGTCGTGCTCGGTTCGGCGGGCATGGAAGAGGACGTCGAATATCCGCGCGGCGCCGATCTTTTCGTCTTTCCCTATCAGGGCAGAAGCGGAATGCACCGCTACATGGTACCCTTTGTTCAAACGTTCGCTCCGGACAAGGTCATGCTCGACCATTTCGACGACGCGTTTCCGCCCTTCACGCGGAAGGTCGGAACGGAACGCTTTCTGCAAACAATGAAAAAGCGCTTTCCCGACGTGGAAGCGCTGATTCCGGAAGAGAATACCTGGTACGAAGTCTGACGATATCGCTCGTTATACCGAACGGAATACAATCTCCGTCTTTTGCGGCGTGCAGACGCAATAGACCGTTCCTTCGCGTTCCGCATGAACGAGCGCGGCGTCTACGGGCTCGCCGCGGTCAAACAGGATTCCGTTTTCATAGACGAGCGCGGGCAACGTCCGGGCGAGGGTGCCGCCGAGGAATTTGACGTAAGCCTCTTTCGCCGTCCACAGGCGAAAGAAATCTTCTCTGCGTTCTCCGTCGGTAAGACGGCGGAAAAGGGCGGGGCAGGAAAGAACTCTGCGGCGTTCGCAGTCAAGCCCGATCGGAGCGTCCGAGACGGCGAGCGCGACGGTATCGCCGCTGTGGGAGAGACTGAAAAAGAGCGGATCGCCATTAAGACGGGGCTTTCCGCTTTTCGTGCGTTCGACGATCGGACGGGGGAGAGAATATTCTTCCCGCAGAATACGGCGGAGAAAGCGATCGCCCGTTTCTCCGCGCGTAACAAATACGGTGACCATGTACGGATTATACCATAAATCGGAGGAAAAGTAAAATGACGAGAGCGGAAAGCGCGAAAAATTATTTTTTGCAGGGATATAACTGTTCGCAGGCGGTCATGCTCGCCTTTGCGGACGCGTCGGGAGCGGACGCGGAGACGCTGAAAGCGGTCGCTCTGCCGATGGGCGGCGGCATGGGGAGACTGCGGCAGACGTGCGGAGGGGTATCGGGCGCGGCGATGTGCCTCGGGCTGTTGTTCCCCGCGCTCGGAAAGAACGAGATTTACGCGCTCGTACAGGAGCTCGTCAAAAGGTTTACCGAACGGAACGGGAGCTATCAGTGCGGCGAATTGCTTTCCGGCGTCGGGGTAAAAACGGACGCGTCTCCGAACGCCGAAGCGCGTACGGACGCGTATTATAAAAAGAGACCGTGCCCCGATCTCGTGTACGACGCGGCGGAAATTCTCGAAACGCTGTGCAAGGAGCGGGGGAGACTGTAACCGGAGGGAAAAACAAGATCTTTGCGGATAAGAAAAGCACGCTGCGTTTCGCTTTTTCCGAAGCGCAGCGTGCTAAATTTCTGTTTTCGATGAAAACCGCGAAGCGCAGGTTCGGCTCTATCAAAGATGAAGTCGCAACGCTCTTTCAAAATGCGCTTGCCGCGCGGAGGGGACATACCGTTTTCCCGTCAGCCTTTGAGCCCGATTCCGATCTTCGTGGAGGGAGCGCGGCTGGAGAGCACGTCGGCGATCGTAAACTTTGCGTTTGCGATAAATACCGTTGTGCCTTGCGCGGCGGCGTCTTTGACGTATTCCAATTTCGCTTTCGCGCCGTTTGCGCCCGCGCGCGAAGCGCCCTCGCAGTACGATTTCTTTTCTTCCACGTTTTCCATGAGTTCGTAACAGTCTTTGCCCGAAATGACGGGAATGAGCGTTTTCGGATCGTCGGGATCGGCGTAAATGCCGTCCACGCTCGTGAAGATCAACAGAAACCGCGCGTGCACGAGACATGCGATGCGGGAAGCCGTTTCGTCGTTGTCCACGCATTCAAAGACGCGCTTTCCCGTCGTCTGCGCGAGCGCCATGATCTCCATGCGGCGGTTCTCCTCATTGGAGATCGCGTCGTTATAGTTGACGATCGGGATCGCGTTCTGTTCCCGACAGCGCAACAGCAGAGATTTCAAGTGTTCGCATTTCTCCGCGTCGTTGAAGTGCTGATGCTCGACGAGCACCTGTCTGACCGAATAACGGGGATCGACGAACTGACGGTAAGTCTGCATCAGAATGGTCTGCCCCTGCGCGCTGTAATCCGTTTTTGCGTTTTCTCCGGAGAGTTCGTAGCCGTTGCGCGCGAGAAAATCCAGCCGCCCGATTTCCGTCGCGCCGCTGGAAATCCAGACGTATCCCGGTTTGAGTTCGCGGGAGATCCGCGCCACGCGCGTGTAGTCGATGAGATGATCCGCTTTATCGATGAGCGCCATCGATCCGATTTTTCCGACGAGTTCCGTATCGAATGTCATAAGTATCATACCTCTTTCCGTTCGCTATCATCTTAACATGATTTGAGAAAAATTGCAAATACTTTTTCCATGAGATTGCATCGCTTTTTTATTGCGGGAACGATTCTGGGCGCGTTGACGCTCTGCGGCTGCGACGTTTCCTCCATGACCACGCTTGCGGAGATCTCCCGTCCGTACGTCGGGGAATACGTCTGCGAGACGCTCACGCTCGGAGGAGAAGACCTGCTCGATCGGTTTGAAACCGTAAAATTAACGCTCGGATACGACGGCGGGTTTCGGCTTTCCTACCGCGATCGGTTGGGCGCGGAAGGCGGGTACGGGGGCGTTTACGAGATGAACGCCGCCTGCGACGCCGTCACCTTTTCCGCCCGCCGCGGACTCAGAACCGTCTCGCGCACCTTTCCCGTCCGTAGCGGGGCGATTTATGCGGATCTGAACTTGCAGGGAAAATTACTTCACGCCGAATTTCGATTTCCTTAAAAAAGATAAAACAAATGTTTGCCAATCTGTGCGGAATATGATATAATGAGGGCATGAAAGAAGATGCGGAAAAAGTCGTCGCGCTTACGCCCGATCAGGCGGAGGCGGCGGAACTCATCGCGGAGTGGTTTTTCAATCTGAGCAATCAGATCTTCGTGCTATGCGGCTATGCGGGCACGGGGAAAACTTTTCTCATCGATTACGTCGTGAAAAAACTCGGTCTGACGGCGGGCGAGAGCGCGGCGTTCGTCGCGCCGACGGGGAAAGCGGCTTCCGTGCTCGTTCGCGGCGGCGCGCCCGCGGGAACGGTGCACAGCCTGATCTACACGCGCGAAGAGGACGTCGAAGTTGACGAAAACGGGGAAGTGATTTCCGAACGCTTTCTCCGGTTCGTGAAAAAGGAAAAGATCGATTCGAAGATCCGTCTGATCATCGTGGACGAAACGTCGATGGTCGCGGACGATACGTTAAAAGATCTGCTTTCGTTCGGGGTGAAATGTCTGTTTTGCGGCGATCCCGCCCAGCTTCCGCCCGTAGGCGGGAGCAATTCGCTGTTGAGCATGCCGTGCGCGACGCTGACGCAGATCGTCAGACAGGAAGAGGGGAATTCCATCGTGCGGCTTGCCGAGATCGTGCGCGCGGGCGGAACGCTCGGCTACGGGAATTACGGAACCAACGCGGCGGTCGTATCCCGCCGCGACCTTACGGCGGAAGAGCGCAAACGGCTGTTTCTCAAAGCGGACATGATTCTCGTCGGCACGAATCGGACGCGCGCTGCGGTCAATCGGGAAGTGAGGAGTTATCTCGGTATTTCGCCCGACGCGCTGCTTCCGATCGACGGAGAAAAAATCATCTGCACGCTCAACGATTGGGGAAAATCGCTCGATCGGGCGGGGAATTATCATCTCGTCAACGGGATCGTCGGGAACTGTTATCGCGTACGGGAGCAGGAGGACGGGCTCGGACAACTCGATTTCCGCGCGGATTTTCTGGACGAAACGTGTTACGACCTGCCCTTCGACGCGGGCGTTTTTACGGCGGGAAGATACGTTCACGGCTACGGCGCGAAAGCGTGTCTGTTGCAGAACGGCGTGCTGGTGAGCGAGGACAACGCGCCCGCGCTGCGCGCGTTCCGCGTAAAGAGGGAAGAGACGGTCTGCCGCTTTGAATTTGCCTACGCCGTGACCTGTCATAAGGCGCAGGGCTCGGAATACGATTTCGTCATCGTAATCGACGAGAGCGGATATTTTGAAAACGGAAGAGAGTGGCTGTATACGGCGATCACGCGCGCGAAAAAGAAACTTCTGATCATTCGCTGACGCGCGAAGCCGTTCTTCCGACAGGCGGACGGGCGCGGAGCGCGGGAAAGCGGCATAGAGGACGCGGACGGGTGCGCGGACTTTACGGGAAAATAAAAAAAATTGCGAGAAAGCGGGAAAAATTACTTGACACTTCGGGAATAATCGATATAATATAATATGCTCTTTTCAAAGCAATGAGGTGTAGCGCAGTTTGGTAGCGCGCTTGGTTCGGGACCAAGAGGTCGTGG
>CAMGEK010000004.1 GCA_946055105.1 uncultured Clostridia bacterium | reverse complement strand
AGGGATTCGAACCCCCGTGGGCTTGCACCCAAACGGTTTTCAAGACCGCCTCGTTGTGACCGCTTCGATAACGCTCCTTATTGATCTTTCTTCCCCTTCCGCAACAAATTGCCGCCGCTTCGGACGGCAATTTGCCTTTCCTTACGGAAGATTCCGCTTAACGCCGTTTTCCGCGGAAGAATAACGCCAGCGTTCCGGGACCTGAATGAGTTCCGATTACGCTTCCCACGTAATTGACGTAAAATTTTCTCTCGCCGAATTTCGCTTTTACCAACGAAATCAGATATTCGACGTCTTCCATGCAATCTCCGTGACTGATAAAAATCGGATCGTCGTCGGAAAGATCGGCAAGCAGTTCCATCTGTTCCACGAGCGCCGCGATCGATTTCTTTCTGCCGATTACTTTTCCGATCGCGATCAGATGCCCCGCGTCGTCTACGTGCATGACCGGTTTGATTTTCAGAATCGATCCGACGACCGCCGTCGTCGCCGACACTCTCCCCCCTCGTTTCAGATGAAACAGATTGTCAACCGTAAACTGATGACAAATATGTAACTTCAACGCTTCCGCGAAGTCGCGCGTTTCCTCGATCGTCGCGCCGCTATCCGCCTTTTTAACGACGTAATCGACGAGCAACCCCTCGCCGAGCGATGCGCACAGCGAATCTACGACGAAGATTTTCCGTTCGGGATATTTCTCCGAAAGCTCCTTTGCCGCCATTACGAAACTGTTCGCCGTACCGGACAGTCCCGACGAAAAGACGACCGCAAGGACGTCTCTCCCGGCGCTCACGATCGGTTCGATATGCGCTTTCGCCTGTTCGGGCGTCACCTGAAAGGTCGTCGGCATCGAGCCCCCGCGCAACGACGCATAGAAATCGCGAACGTCCATTTTCGCGCCGTCCTCGCCTTCGTAGGTCGTTCCGTTCATCATAAATCCGAGATTCACGCACAAAAGATCGTGATCGGTCAGATACTCTTCCGTCAGATCGGAAGAAGAATCCGTTAAGAGTGCAAATTGTCTTCCCATAATAACTACCGTCCCGCTTAAATTTCCCAGAAAACGATCGGACACACTCTCCCTTTGCCACGATACGATATTATTATAACCGAAGGAATCCCGTTTGTCAAGCGCAACGCCTATTTCAGCGAAGTGAAATTTTTCACGCGCACGGCGCGGAAAGAAAACGTCACTTTCAAACCCTTTCCGTCCCGCTCCGTCGTAAGAGAAGCCGCGCCTTCCCGCTCGAAATACTCCTCCGCCACGCGTTCCAAATCCCGAGCCGCCGCCCGACGGCACGCGTCGTTCATGTCCTCCTTGTCCGCTTCGAGCATGCGCTCCAATCGCGCCAGATCCGCGCCCCGTTCCCGCTTCATAAATTTCGTTTCAACCCCCTTCTGATCGCTCCGAACAGTCCTCCGTACCCCTTTTGCGCGTCGACGATTTTCACTTTTCCGCCCGCGCATACGCTCGCCAACAGCCGAAACGCCCGCGACTTCTCGGAGATATTATCCAAAAAAATCCGATCCTCCTCCGGAATGACCGCGACGAGCGGAATCCGCAACGTCTCGGAAATTTCTTCGGGAGAGAGAACTTCGCCGCGTTTGAGCATATCCCCCCTCACCTGATTGACCACCAATCCCGTCTGTTCCAGCCGATAACTTCTCAACATGCCGACCACTCTGTCCGCGTCCCGCATGGCGGAAATATGCGGCGTCGTCACGAGCAACGCTTCGTCCGCCGCCGCCACGGCGCGATGAAAGCCTTCTTCGATTCCCGCGGGAGAATCGATGAGGATATAATCGTACTGCGGCGCGAGGGAATCGAGCACGAGACGGATCGCCTGCGGCGAAACGTACCGGTCTGCCAGATGATTGCTGGTAAGCGAATAGAGCGTCGGATAAAGCGGATGCCGAACCAACGCCTGCTTGGGACGACACCTGCCCTCGATCGCGTCCACGACGTCGTACAGCGCGCGATTTTCGAGTCCGAGCACGACGTCGATATTATTCAATCCGAAATCCAGATCGCAGACGATCACCCGCAATCCCTTTTTGGCAAGTTGCACGCCGAGATTTGCGGTAACCGTTGTTTTTCCGACGCCGCCCTTCCCCGAAGTGACGACGATTTTTCTTGCCATGAGCCCTTTCCCTCCGCCTGAACGGCTTTTTGTATCATCATACCACCAATCGGAATGACAAAACGCACGGATTTTGTCGAAAGAAAGAAAAATATCGCATATCGTTTGCGGCTCGGAAAAGAAGCGAACGTCGCGCCGAGACAGCCGCCTCGTCCGATCGCGGCTCGTCCGTTTGTAGTTGTCCGAATTCGCGCGATTGCGGTTCGGGCGGTTGCGGTTCGGGCGCGCGGCGGATAAAAAGAGCGGAACGTAATCCGTTCCGCTCTTTTTTACTTTCCGATCAGAGATCTGACGTACGCCTCGTACTCTTCGTCCGAGAGGCGCGGTACCTTCTGTTTCTTCGCCATAAGAATCAACTCCTCGTAACGTCGTTTTCTCTATTATGCCCGCTTTCCCGCCTTTTATTCCGTTCTGAGCGCGATCACGGGATCCTTCTTCGCCGCCGCCGACGCGGGAATCAAGCCCGATATGAGCGTCAGACCGACGCTGACGCAAATCATGACGACTGCCGTTACGACGGGAAGCGCGGCGATGTTCGCGATCCCCACCAGCGCGTACAGGATCGCGTTGACGGCGATCGAAAGAAGGTAGGTGACGATCACGCCGAATACGCCCGCTGACAAGCCGATGATGAACGTCTCCGCATTGAACAGATTCTTAATATCCCGTTTCCGCGCGCCCAACGATCGCAATACGCCGATCTCCTTGACGCGTTCCACCACCGAGACGTAAGTGATAATCCCGATCATGACGGACGAAACGACGAGCGAAATCGCCGTAAACGCGACGAGAACGTAGGTAATCGCGTCGAGCATCGTCTGCATGATGCTCATCAGCAGTCCCACCCGATCCGTATAGGTGATCTGTTCGCCCTCCTCATGATCATTGTTCCAGGCGTCCAGCCGCGCCAGCAACGCGTCCTTCGTATCGAAATCTTTTGCGTAAATAAAGATCCCGGCGACCTCGTGCGAACCGCCGACCGAACGGAGCGCCTGCGTCTGCTGATTCTCGTAAATCGCGATATAGGAGTTTTCCAACAGAGTGCGAAGAAAAGTCGGCAGCTGATCCTTAATCTCTTGATCGAGATTGTCGATAATCGTCTTTCCGCTCTGATAATATTCGTTGAGACGTTCCGCGGGGGAACGGTAGAAGGAATACTTTCCCCCTAAATTGAGTTTGTTCGCGTCGTCGTTCATCCAACGCACGAGTTCAGACTTCATGTTTTGTTCGATATAATCGTCCACGAGCGCTTCCGTAAGATTGAGCCCCGATTTCAGACAGCCGTAGGTAAGCCCGTCTTTCAACCGGAGAATGCCGCTTACTTTCACATGAACGCCGTCGGATTCGGAAAAATTCAGATCGTCGAACGTCCCCTGATAGTCAAACGCGTACCCCGTCGTTCCGTCCGTTCGCCGATATACCGCGTCGTTGTACAGGAGCACGAACGATTTGTCGAGAATCTCCTGAAATTCGACTCTCATATATTCTTGTTCCGAACCCTCCTCCGCGTTCTCTCCAAGCGAGAACAGGGACAGGAAGTCGGGTTCGCTGATAAAACCGAGCTGCGCGAGCGTAAGATCGGTCACGTCGTTATTGCCGCCGACCACCAGCACCGCTTCGTTCTCCGCTTTCGGGAACTCTCCCGCGATCACGTCGTACTGCGATAAGATATAGTCTCCGAACGCCGCGTCGGAAACGTCCGAGGTGTCGGGCATCCTATGTACGACGCCGCCGAGATAGTCGACCATGTACGCGAGCTGCCCGTATTCCGAAGCCTTCTGCGTCAGTTCGTTGATATAGAATTGTTTGAGATTGGAAAGCGACATGTACTTGGTTTCCGTATTGTCGCTCGATTCGCCGACCACCACGCTCGTCGCAAGATTATCCGTCAGCACCGTCCCGTAGTCGTATTGAATCGCGTTATAAAGTTTGGAATCGGTCGCTTCGATATAGTCCACGTATCCCTTCGTAATATCGTTCGTCACGGTCATGCCCTGCGCGATTCCCGTCAGAAAGGAATTGACGTACACCTTATCGCCGATCTGTTCGAGGTCGGGCATCTCGTCTTTCGACTGCATTCCCGCAAGAATGGAGGTCATGTCGAACGCGTTCTCCGTGATCTCCACGGGATAAAAGGAGAGCATATCCTCCTCGGTGCGGATAATGTAATTATGGAAGCCGTTTGAGAGCGCCAGAACGAGACAGACGCTGATGATTCCGATACTGCCCGCGACGGAAGTCACGATCGTCCGCCCCTTTTTGGTGAGCAGATTGCGCGCGCTCAACGCGAGCGCCGTGAAGAACCCCATGCTCGCCTTCTGAGACTTTTTTCTGTTCGCTTTGAATTTTTTCTTCGCCGACTTTCTCAGTTCGGGATTCTGTTTCCACTCTTCGCGGCGTTTTTCCACCGCCTCCCGCTTGCGCAGACGCTCTTCCGTACCGTCGTAAGGGTTGGAATCGGACTCCACCTGCCCGTCTTTCAGACGTACGATCCGCGACGCGTATTGCTCCGCCAGCTCGGGATTGTGTGTGACCATGATGACGAGCCGCTCGCCCGCGATCTCGCGAATAAGATCCATGATCTGTACGCTCGTCGCCGAATCGAGCGCGCCCGTCGGCTCGTCCGCAAGCAGAATGGACGGATTGTTGACGAGCGCCCGCGCGATCGCGACGCGCTGCATCTGTCCGCCCGAGAGCTGGTTGGGACGCTTGTTCAGATGATCTTGCAATCCGACGCGTTCGAGCGCTTTTTTCGCGCGCTCCCGCCGCTCCGCCTTTCCGATCCCCGCGATCGTCAGAGCGATCTCCACGTTCCCGAGCACCGTCTGGTGCGGAATCAGATTATACGACTGAAAAATAAAACCAATTCTGTGGTTTCTGTAAACGTCCCAATCCCGATCGGTGAACGCTTTGGTCGATTTTCCGTCGATGATCAGATCTCCCGACGTATATTGATCGAGTCCGCCGATGATGTTGAGCAACGTCGTCTTTCCGCAGCCCGACTGTCCGAGGATACAGACGAATTCGTTCCTGCGGAATTCGAGGTCGATCCCCTTCAACGCGTGCACGGTGCTGTCGGCGACGCGATAATCTTTTTTGATCTTCGATAAACGCAACATGGTTCAGTCTCCCTTTCCGTTCGTTCCGTCCGCTCCCTGCGCTACCCGGTTGAGAACGGACGCAAACTCGTCGTAAGCCGCGATGAGCGAACGGAGTTTTTCTTCGCCGAGGATCTCCGTCACCCGCTCCATCACCGCGTTCGCACGCGCGCACTGCTCTTCAAACACGCCGTACGCCGCATCCGAAAGACGGATATAAGCAATTTTTTTATCGGTCGGGGAAAGTTCCCGCTTCAAAATTCCGCGCTTCTCCATTTTCGTAACGATCTGCGATATTGCGGAACGGGTAATGCCCAAGCGACGCGCAAGCTCCGAAGAGATCACTTTCCCGCCCTGTTCGCCCTCTATGATAATCTCGCGGAGCAGTCGGAATTCCGTCTGGCTCAGTTTTGCGTCTCCCATAAAGAAATCCAGGCTCTCCATGTCTTTGATCACGCGAATCAGGGTGATCAGGTATTCGTTGATTTCCATGACGGCTCCTCCGTTTGTACGTTGCTTTACAATATTATACACTTCATTCTTTTTCGGTGTCAATTCCTGAACGGCTTTTTTTGCAATTTTCACAACAATATCACTCGCCGCGCGGCGGCTTTTCGCCCGAATAGCGATAGAACGTACATTCGAGACCGGCGTTATAGACGCGGCGTTTTTTATCCGCTTTCCGCCCGAACGCGCGCTCCGCTCCCCCGTACGAAGTGAGAAAATAACAACTCCAATCGGGGAGTCTTCGGAACATGCGCGAAAAATCCCGATAAAGCTCGAAAAGATCGGCTTTGAGCCGTTCCCCGTAGGGCGGGTTCGACACGATGACGCCGTATCGTTCCGTACTCGTAAACCGCCGCATATCCGCGCACCGAAATTCGATTCCCTCGGACACGCCCGCCCGCTTTGCGTGAAATTGCGCGATCTCCACCGCGCGCGGCGACACGTCGCAGGCAAAGATCCGCGGCGTCTTTCCGCAAGCGCGGACGGCGCGCGCCTCTTCTCGCGCATGATCGAGCGCCGCCTTCGGCGCGCATTTCCACGCGGTAAAATCAAAACCGCGGGAGAGACCGGGCGCGAGATTCAGCGCGATCATCGCCGCTTCGATCGCGATCGTGCCGCTTCCGCAGAACACGTCGGCAAACGGTTTCTCCGCGCGATAGAAGGAACTCTCCGCCAGCGCGGCGGCGACCGTCTCCCGCAACGGCGCGTCGTAGGTCAGAACGCGGTATCCGCGCTTGTGCAATCCGTCTCCCGACGTATCGAGCGTGACCGTCGCGACGTCCTCAAAGAGCGACACGCCGACGATCGCGCGTTCGCCGCGTTCGTCGAAGCTCCGCGCGCCCGAACGGTCCCCGAGACGGTTCAGAATCGCCTTTTTCGTAACGCCGCCCGCCGCCTTGACCGCCATCAACGCGCTCTTGACGCACTTCCCGTCGAGCAGAATTTTCGCATGCGGCGTCAGAAATTCTTCCCACGGCAACGCGTACACGCCCTCGTACAGTTCGTCGAACGTGCGCGCGGGGAACGCTCCGAGCGAAAGCAGAACGCGTTCGCCCGAACGCAGAAATACGTTCAGGCGGGCGACGTCCTCCCAATCGCCTTCGAGCGAAATCCTGCCGTTGACGGCGGGACGGTCTCCGTAGCCCAGATTTTTTAATTGCCGTTTGACGGAAGCTTCGAGCCCCGTCGCCGCAGGAACGAGTAGTTTCATCGTTTTCTCCAAGTCTCTTCCGCAACGCTCAGTGAATCGCGTTGCGGCGTAACGTTTTCCAAAACAAAAGCGGCGCAACCGCCGCCGCGTTTATTCCTCCGTTTCGTCTACGTTCTCGGGTTTTTCCGGTTCGGGTATGAACGGAGTGATCGGTTCGGTGTCCGGCGTGAGATCGTATTTGTCGTCCACGTCGCCGAGCAGTTCCTCGATGATGTCTTCGCGCGTGATCAGACCGAGCGCGTTGCCCTCGTTGCCGACGATCGCCATCTGCTCGCGCAGCGCCTGCATCGTCTTTAATTGATCGGAAATCTTTTCGTCCGCCGTAGTCCAGGACACGGGGCGCAGAATATTAGAAAAACTATCCCTGCCCGCGAGCATGTTCTCGTAAAAATCGGCGCGGTACAGAACGCCGACCACGTTGCTCCGACTGCCCTTATAGACGGGAATCCGCGAAAAATTCGTTTCGCGGAACAGACGGTACACCGCGCGCGGATTGGCACGAACGTCCACCGCCACCACGCGGTCGAGCGGGATCATGCACGAACCGACGTGCAGTTCGTCGTACCGCAACGTCTTTGTGATGAGCTCGTGCTCCGTGGCGTTGAGAATCCCGTCGTCCTTGACGTCGGAGACGAGCATTTTGAACTCTTCCTCCGTATATTTGGGTTTCTTCTTGTTCAGTCCGAACACCAGAAACAGCAGTTTTTTCCACGCGCCGAATACGAGATTGAGCGGCGTAAAGACGAGCGAACAGACAAAGAGCGGATATGCCGCGAAACAGGCGAATTTTTCGGGCGATTCCTTTGCGAGCGTCTTGGGCGTGATCTCCCCGAAAATAAGAACTGCGACCGTCAGAACGATCGTAGATAGCGTAACGCCGAAATCGCCGACAAGCCGCGTAAACAAAACGGTGGCGATGGACGCCGCCGTAATATTCACGATATTGTTTCCGATGAGCAGCGTCGTGAGCACGTTGTTAAAGTTTTCGCTCATTTTCAGCGCAAGACGCGCAGTCGCTCTCTTCGCCGCGTAACGCCTCATTCTCACCGTACTGAAACTCGTATATGCCGTCTCCGTCGCCGAGAAAAATCCCGACGTTATGACCAACACGACGAGCGCAATCAACAGACCGATCGAGGTACTGTCCATAAAAAATAAAACTTCTCCTTTTTTCGCGCGTTTTCTTTTCTTATACCACGCGAACGGACGCTTCAAACGTCAACGGAATACAAACAGACGGACGCGTTCCCCCGCGTTCTCCGAACGGGACGCGGCGAGCCGCACGACCTGCCGCCGCTCTTCCCGCGTTTCCGCCGCCTGCGCCTCTTCCGCGGGAAGCGGAGGTTCGGGCAACAGTCCCGCGGGCGCGGGATCGGGCGTCGCCGTACCGTCCAACGCCGCGAGCCGGTTGTGCGCGTTCGCGCAAGGATTCGCTTCGTAACGGTAGCAATAGCGGCAACGCAGATACTTTCCGCACATATCCTCTCCGCGCGCCGCGCTCTCGTTCCATTTCTCTACGTCGAGATAATGCTGTAATGCCTCCAACGTCATTTTACGCCTCCGCTCTTTTTCTGATTCCGAAAACGTAATATATTATACAATATTTTTTTTCACTTTTCAAGCGATTACAGGCTCTTTTTTCCGATCAGGCTTGTTTTTCCGCGCAGGCGGTCTTTTTCTCCGCTTCACGCTTCCGCGCCGCCGCGTAATCGCGCGCCGCATACGCCGCCGCGTTTCCCTCCCCCGCCGCTTTGACGTACTGATACGGTTTGCCCGCGACGTCGCCCGCCGCAAACAGACCGGGTAAATTGGTTTTCAGCCCGCCCGTCGTGCGGACGTGCGCGCCGTCCGTTTCCAGACCTCCCGCAAGCGCCGCGGGCGGCGCCGCGTTCCGCAGAAGAAACAATCCGTCCGCATTCACCTCTCCGCCTTCAAAGCGAACGCGTTCGATCCGTTTCGTTCCCTCCGCCGCGATCGGCTTTTTCCCCGCCACTTCGATTTTCGGGGAACGGAACTTCGGCGCGGCATAGGGACAGAACGCGTACACCTTCGCCGCAAATCCCGCCAGGTACTCCGCCTCCTCTTCATACTCCCGCGTCGATACGTAGACGGCGATCGTCTTGTTTTTATAGAGCGCGCCGTCGCACACAGCGCAATAGCTCACGCCGCGGCCGAGAAATTGTTCTTCCCCCGCGATTTGTCCGTCCGTCGCCACGCCCGTCGCGAGAATCGCCGCCCGCGCCCGATAGACCGTCTCGCCGGACGTGATCGTAAACCCGTCTCCCGTCGCGTAAATTCCGTCCGCGCGCGCCTGAACGAGCCGCACGCCCTCCCGCGCCATCTGCGCTTCCAGCGCGGCGCACAGCGATTCTCCGTCGCCCGAAAACGCGGGATAATTGCGGACGTGCTCCGCATAGCGCAGCTTCCCGAACCCGCGCTCTCCCAGCCAAAGATAGTCCGTTTTCAGACTGTTCAACGTCAGAGCGGCGGAAAATCCCGCGATCCCGCCCCCGACGACGGCGACGTCGTAAATATGTTCCATTATCCATTCTCCTTTGCCTCGGGCTACGTCGCAATCAAGAAACAGTTGCGGCTTGAAACGCACCGTATTCCGCAGCTTCAAAATTCTCGGCAAAACCCTATTATTTATGATATACCCGCTTTTCGGGTTTGTCAATCCTCCGCAACGTGCGCAAAAGCCTGTTTTTTATCCTTTTTCGACCAAAAAAGGAAATTTTTATGCACCCCCGCGTTGACTTTCGCGCCCGCTTGGGCTATAATAAAATAAGAATGAAACGGAAAAGGTTGCATGCGAAAAAAATTGCGCTTCTCGCTCTGATTACGGGGCTCGGTCTGATCGCGTTCCTGATCGAGAGTCTCCTTCCGCCGCTGTTCTTTCCCGGCGCGAAGATCGGACTTTCCAACGCTTTCTCTCTGATCGCGCTCGTGTTGTTCGGACTGCCCGAAGCGCTTCTCGTGACGACGGCGCGGACGACGCTCGGCAGCGTTTTCGCGGGAAATCCTTCGCAACTTTTATACAGTTTCACCGCAGGAATCGCCTGCACGCTTCTGTCGCGCGCGCTATTGTGCGCGATTCCGAAGATCAGTCTGACTTGCGTGAGCGTCGTTGCCGCCGCCGCGCACAATCTCGTACAGCTCTGCGTCTATTGCGCGCTGTCGGGAACGTCGCTGCTGTTCGGCTATGCGCCCTATCTCGCGCTGATCGGCGCGATCGCGGGAGCCGTCGTAGGACTGACCGTCGTTTATACGCTCAGGGGAATCCCTCCCGCGCGTCTGCGTCAGATCTGCGGCGACCGACCGTCAACCAATCGAGGAGAATCAATCGTTTGAAAGCAGTAAAAGGAAAATTTTTTTCGCGCGGCGTTCGCCTGAGAGGAGAAAAATCGCTCTCTTCGGCATGCGAAATCAAGCCGCTTCCCCCCGTTTCCGAAGTCGCGATTCCGCTTTCCCGCCATATCGGGAAACCCGCGGTTCCCGTCGCGGAAGTCGGACAAACGGTAAAGCGCGGCGAGCTCATCGCTCGGGCGGACGGCTATGTGAGCGTAAACGTTCACGCGAGCGTTGCGGGCACGGTGACCGCCGTGGAATCGCGGGCGGACGGAAGAGGCGACAGCGCGCCCTGTATCGTCATCCGCCGCGCAGAAACGGACGAAACCGCGTACATGCCCCCGCTGTCCGATCCGACCGCAGAGCAGATTGTCGAACGGGTGCGGGAGGCGGGTATCGTCGGCATGGGCGGCGCGGGATTCCCCACGCACGTCAAGTTACGCCCCGCGACCAAGGTAGACACGCTTCTGATCAACGGCGCGGAGTGCGAACCCTATCTCACCTGCGATCACCGGCTCATGCTCGAACGGCGGGACGAGATCGTTCGCGGCGCGCGCTATCTGCAAAAGGCGCTGGGCGCGGAACGGACGGTCATCGGAATCGAAGCCAACAAACCCGACGCGATCGCGCTCTTTGAAGAGACCGATCTTTCCGTCGTCGCGCTCAAAAAACAGTACCCGATGGGTTCGGAAAAGCATCTGATTTATTGCTGTACGGGCAGAAAGGTGCCCCTCGGCAAACTTCCCGCCGACGCGGGCGTGGACGTGCAGAACGTGGGAACCGCGCTCGCCGTCTGCGAAGCGATCGAACAGGGAAAGCCGCTCGTCGAACGCGTGGTGACCGTTTCGGGAAGGGGCGTCGCCGCTCCCGCCAATCTGCTCTGTCCGGTGGGCGCTCCCCTCTCCGCTCTGGCGGAGGCGTGCGGCGGCGCGACGGAAGAGGCGGTCAAGCTCGTTGCGGGAGGTCCCATGACGGGCGCGGCTCTGACGGGGGAAACTTCCGTCGTGACCAAGACGAGTTCGGGATTCCTCTTTCTGACCGCGCGGGAGACGAACGCCGATCCCCCCACCCCCTGCATCAACTGCGGCAAATGCGCGGGCGTCTGCCCCATGAAGCTCATGCCGATGCAGACGGAATTTTATACGAGCGTCGGGGATTACGAAAAAGCGAACGTGTACGGCGGCGTTCTGAGCTGTATCGAATGCGGCGCCTGCTCGTATATCTGTCCGGCGCGCAGACCGCTGGCGCAGGCGATCCGCAAGGCGAAGGCGGAACTTCGCCGCAAAAAATGAAAAGGAGAGGCAGAATATGAATCACGTTATCGTCTCCGCCGCCCCGCACGTCCGCTCGCCCCGCACGACGAAGCGCATCATGCTTGACGTGCTGATCGCGCTTCTTCCCGCTACCGCGGCGGGAATCGTCTTTTTCGGCGTTCCCGCGCTCGTCTTTGTCTTAGCCGCGACGTTCAGCGCCGTTTTGACGGAATTCGTCTGGTTTCTGATTCAGAATAAAGCATGGGCGAACCCGAAAGAAGTTCTGAAAAAGTTCTGCGGACAATTCGACTTTACTTCGGCGATCACGGGATTGTTGCTCGCGCTGATCCTCCCCGCCAACCTCGAAGCCTGGTACATGCCCGTGCTCGGCGCGGTCTTTGCCGTCGGCGCGGTCAAACTGCTCTTCGGCGGTACGGGAAAAAATATCGTCAATCCCGCCGTCGGCGGACGAATCTTTCTCTTCATCTCGTTCGCGGCGATGACCGTCTATCCCGATCCGTCGATCGGAAAACTGTTCGCCCCCTTGGGATCGCTGCAAACGGGCGCGACTTCGCTCACGAGCGGTTTACAGGGCAAAGGCACGCTCTCCGCGCTCGATCTTCTGCTCGGTACGGGCGTCGCGGGCTGTATCGGGGAAACGTGCAAAATCGCCCTGATCGCAGGCGGGATCTATCTGTGCGCGCGCGGCGTGATCAAATGGTATCTTCCTACTCTCTATATCGCGACGACGGGATTGTTCGCCGTCGTGCTCGAAGGAAGTTTCGACGCCTTTCTGCCCTCCGTCCTCGGCGGCGGGCTCATGCTCGGCGCGATTTTTATGGCGACCGATTACGTCACGTCGCCCAAATCCGCACTCGGAAATGTCGTCTATTTCGTTCTGCTCGGATTGCTGACGGCGGGACTGCGGAAAGCGACGGGCATCGAAGTCGTCTCCTTCTGCATCTTCCTGATGAATTTCGTCGTATTCCTGATCGACGCGGCGATTCCCTGCCGTCCGTTCGGGTATCGTCGCGCGAAAAAGACGCGCGGACAAAAGAAGGAGGCAAACGCATGACGGTCAGACAGTTTTTCAAAAGCGCGGCGTTCCGCAGTTTCGCGGTGCTGCTCGCTATCGTCATCATCGCGGGCGGTCTGCTTGCGATCTGCAACGATCTGTTCTACGTTTCGGCGGAAGAGAAATTCGCGCGGACGCTGATGAAGATCTACGGAAAAGCCGAAACGGTAGAGGAAACGATCGAACTCACCGAAGAGAATAAAAAACAGCCGAACGCCGTCGTCAATTACGCGTACCGCATGGGAGACGGAAATCTGCTCGTCCAGGCGACGGGAAAAGGCGGGTTCAACGGCGGCACGGTAACGCTTTGGGTGGTCGTTCTCTCCGATCACGGCGCGTTCGGCGGCGTCGGAAAGGTCGTTTACGAAACGAATACGAAACAGACCTATCTCTCGAAATTTTCCGATTCCTTTTACGATCATTTCTCCGCTTATAACGATCGGCTCAAAGCGGGCGAGACGTTCTCCGTCGCGGAAGAAAGCGGGAGCGTGCGCGTCGTGAATACGGGCGCGTCGCTCTCTTCGACGGCGATGTGCAACGCGGTCAACGGAGCGATCAGTTTCTGTAAAACGGTCGTATTCGGGGAAGAGGCGGCGCGGGAGACCTATCTGTACGAGAGCTTTATCAATCTCGGACAGAGCGTGATCACGCCCGAATCGGGGAAAGTTTCCTATCGGCTCGTCATGAAAGCGAACGGCAACGCGCCCTCCTTTACCGCCGTCATCGTCGTCGAAAACGGCGCGATCGCTTCCTATTCGACGGAAGGAGCAATCTCCACGGGCGGTTACGACGCGAACGTGGACGACAGCTTCAAAAACGGATCGTTCTTCCTCGGAAAAAGGGCGGCGGACGTCGAGGCGATGCTCGACGAGGACAGAGCTCTGCGCGGAGACGCGCTCTCCTCCAACGGATTGAAAACGGGCGCGACCGAATCCTCCGCGTCGTTCGTGCGCGCGGCGGCGTTCGCGACCGCAAACTACGAACTCTTTTTGAACGGAGAAGGAGGTCTTCATGAATAAATACGCTAAAATCGCAACGGACGGAATGATTGCGAACAACGCGACGTTCAAACTCGTGCTCGGAACGTGCGCGACGCTCGGGCTCTCCTCCTCCGCTTTCAGCGGGCTCGGAATGGGGCTCTCCGTAACCGTCGTACTGTTGCTTTCAAACGTGGTGATCTCTCTTCTGAGAAAAATCATTCCGGGCACGGTGCGGATTCCCGCGTTTATCGTCGTGATCGCGACGATGGTGACGTTGCTCCGCATGTTTTTAGAAAAGTTCCTGCCCTCGCTCTCCGAATCGATGGGCGTGTTTCTGCCCCTCATCGTCGTGAACTGCATCATTCTGGGAAGAGCGGAGGCGTTCGCGAGCAAACGCCCCGTGCTCGAAAGCGCGCTGGACGGCGTAGCGACCGGACTCGGATTCACGTTCGCCATCACGCTCATGGGAATCATCCGCGAACTGCTCGGCAGCGGAAGCTTCTTCGGCGTTAAACTCTGGGAGTTCTCCGTCGGTTTCTTCTCCAATAACGCGGGCGCGTTCTTCGTCTACGGAATCTGCATCGCGCTGTTTGTCTTTATCAACGATCGGTTTGAGAAACTGCGCCGCGCGAAACGCTCGCGCGCGTTGCGCGTTCCGTCCGACGCGCTCGACGCGGAAAAGGAGGGCGCTTAAATGTTGACCACCATTCTCATTATCGTCGTCTCCGCCGTCTTTTCGCAAAACTTTATTCTCGTGAAATTCCTCGGCATCTGCCCCTTCCTCGGCGTGTCAAAGCGGATTCAGAGCTCTTTCTCTATGGGAATTGCCGTCACGCTCGTCATGCTTCTGGCGACGCTCGTCACCTATCCGCTCTACACCTACGTCATGGTGCCGCTCGGAATCGAATATCTCGAAATCATCTTCTTCATCTTCATCATCGCGGCGCTCGTGCAGATGCTGGAAAAACTCATACAGAAATTCCTGCCCGCGCTCTTCCGCACGATGGGAATTTATCTGCCGCTCATCACCACCAACTGCGCGATTCTCGGCGTTGCGGAACTTGTGCTCGCCAACGACCTCTCTTCCGTCGCGGCGGGCGTCGCGGAGGGGACTGCAATGAATTTCGGCTTCGCCATGCTGTACGCGCTCTGCGCGGGAATGGGTTTTACCCTCGCCATGGTGCTCATGGGCGGCGTTCGCGAACGCGTCGAATACACGCCCTGCGCGAAATGTATGAAAGGGTTCCCGATCACGATGATGGCGGCGAGCTTTATGGCGATGGCGTTCTACGTCTTTACGCTGATTTAACGGAGGTTGACGATGAAAACGCTCTTACTTCAAGCAATCCAATGGAATCAGGTCGGCGTCGTGATCGGTATTTTCGCCGCGATCGCCCTGCTTCTGATCGTCTGTATTCTGATCGTCGCAAAGTTCTGCAAAACCAACGCCGACGAAAAGGTTGCCAAAATCCTCGAAAACCTTGCGGGCGCAAACTGCGGCGGCTGCGGCTGTTCGGGTTGCGCGGGGTTCGCCGGCAAACTGTGCGCGGGAGAAGCCAACCTCAACGACTGCCACGTGACCGAATCGGATAAAAAAGCGGAGATCGCCCGAATCCTCGGCATCCCTTTCGCGGCGGGGAAACCGACCGTCAGCGTCTGCATGTGTTCGGGCGGACTGAACGCAAAAGACAAATACGAATACGTCGGCGCGGTCGATTGCGCGGAACAGGCGAAACTTTCCGGCGGCGCAAAAGCCTGCAAATACGGCTGTCTCGGAAACGGAAACTGCGTGCGCGTTTGTCCGGAAGAAGCGATCGCGCTCAAACACGAATGCGCGCTCGTCGATCCGGACCGTTGCATCTCCTGCGGCGCCTGTATTCTGACCTGTCCGAAAACGCTCTTCGCGCGTATTCCCGCCGACGCGAAAATTTATATCGCCTGTTCCTCCCACGATCGGGGAAAAGCGGTGCTCGACGTCTGCAAATACGGCTGTATCGCCTGCGGAAAGTGCGCGAAAACCTGCCCCGTCGGCGCGATCACGATGCTCGACAATCTCCCCGTGGTCAATTACGACACCTGTATCAAATGCGGCAAGTGCGCGGAAGCATGCCCCCGCCATACCATAAGAACGAGATATTGATTCCTCTTTCCCACGCGCGCCGTATCGGCGATCGGATCGGAAAACCGCCGATCGCGGGCGTTCGTTCTTCCCGCTCTGAGAAAGAAAACCCGCCGATCGCGGGCGTTCGCTCTTCCCGCTCCGAGAAAGGGAAACCGCCGATCGCGGGCGTTCATTCTTCCCGCTCTGAGAAAGAAAACCCGCCGATCGCGGGCGTTCGTTCTTCCTGCTCCGAGAAAGGGAAACCGCCGATCACAGGCGTTCGCTCTTCCCTATCTGAAAAAACCTGTACAATACCCATTCAAGAATTACAAAAACGCGCCCGAAAGCAGGAATGCTTTCGGGCGCGTTTTAAGACGTCGGCAGCTACCGAACGATTTGCGTATTCTCCCGCCGCAAACGGTTAACGCTCCTCTTTCGGTTCCCGAACGGATTTCTTCCGCGCAAAACGTACGAACGAGTAGGCGGCGAAAATCCCGACGGCAAGCAACAGTACGGACGCAATCCAATACCACGGCGACGCGGGAAGCGTCGTCAAAGTCAGCCCCGCGTCTTTCGCCGTCGAAACGAATACCGTCGGAACCGACCCGAGAATAAATCCGATAATCGCAAAATACGTTCCGCGCGGATAGCGTTTCAGACAAATTTTCATGAGAAGCGAAATGCAGAAAAATCCGATCAGAATCCCGATTCCCGTACAACCGAGCACCGCGATCGCGACGCCCACGTTCCGACCGTGCAACAGATGATCGGTCACCAGATGAATGAGCGGATTATAGTATCCGAAAATGAGAAGCAGCATGGAACCGGAAATGCCCGGAACGACGAGCGCGCACGATCCGACGACGCCGATCAGGACGAGCAGAAGATACCCGCCCGCGTTCAGAGAGAACAGATCGACGTCTCCCGCGGTCGGCAAGAACGAAAGCGACGCCGCGACGGCAAGGGGAATCAAAAGCGCGACGAGATTTTTCGGCGTAGGTTTTCCGGGCACTTTTTCGCTTACGGACGGAAGTCCGCCCAGCGCGAGCCCCACAAACAGACAGACGGTCGGAATCGGGAATTTCGTCAGCGCCCAGCCGAGCGGGAACAACAACGCGCCGATCCCGATAATCATGCCGAGCGCGATGGGAAGCAGAATTGCCACGCTCTTTCGGAAGGAGCGGAAAATATCCGCAATCGCTCCCACCAATTTTTCATAGATTCCGAGAATCGCGGCGACGGATCCGCCCGAAAACCCCGGAATGATAAACGCCACGCCGATCGCGACGCCGCGCAGAATATCGGTCAGAAATTCCGCAAGTCTGGAATTTTTTTGTGTTTCTTCTTGTTCCGACATACGACCTCCTTCGGAAAAAATCCGTCTTATTTAGTATATCATAAGTTTTCCGAAAAAACAACCGTACGGGGAACTTTTTCCGCTTCTCCAATCTATTTGTAACGTTTCATAACGGCATAAGGGTGAGGATTTGTTCAATTGCCCATGCAGAAGTAAAAAATGCGAACCCCCGACGGACGCTTTCGATTGATCAGACTGCGAACGTCTGACTTATCGGAAAAAATCATAAAATTCGCCATTCCGAAGCCCTCTCGCGCCGGACTTCGGGAACGCTCTTACGGTGAGCCGTTCCACGGCAAGCGCAGGGAATCTCCGCAATCAAGATAAAGTACCGATACGATTGCGAATGTGCTTACTGTTTTTTCGCAACGCAAAAAAATACGGCGAAACCGTCGGTTCCGCCGTATTTTTCAAACGATTCCTTATACGATGCCGTGCGCCATCATGGCGTTCGCAACTTTGATAAAGCCCGCGATATTCGCGCCCGCTACGTAGTTGCCTTCGCAACCGTATTCCTTTGCCGCCGCGTCCATATTGTGGTAAATGTTCACCATAATATTTTTCAGTTTTGCGTCCACTTCCTCGAACGTCCAGAACAGACGACCGCTGGACTGCGCCATTTCAAGCGCGCTCGTCGCGACGCCGCCTGCGTTCGCCGCTTTCGCGGGCAGGAACACGACGCCCGCCTTCTGGAAGATCTCGATTCCTTCGAGATCGGTGGGCATGTTCGCGCCCTCCGCAACGTATTTCACGCCGTTCTTGACGAGAATCCGAGCGGATTCCCCGTCGATTTCGTTCTGCGTCGCGCAAGGAAGCGCGATGTCGCAGGGAATCGTCCAGATCCCCTTGCAACCTTCGTGATATTCCGCGCCCGCAACGCGATTCGCGTATTCCTTGATTCTGCCCCGCTCGACTTCTTTGATCTGCTTGACAACGTCGAGCTGAATGCCGTTCTTGTCGTAAATATAGCCGTTGGAGTCGTACATGGCTACGACTTTCGCGCCGAGCGACTGCGCTTTCTGGCAAGCGTAGATCGCCACGTTTCCGGAACCGGAAATGACGACCGTCTTGCCCTCGAAACTTTCGCCGCGGCATTTCAACGCCTCTTCGGTAATGTAAACGAGACCGTACCCCGTCGCTTCCGTCCGCGCAAGGCTTCCGCCGTAGGAGAGCCCTCTTCCCGTCAGAACGCCGACGTGCTCGTCTCTGATTCTCTTATACTGCCCGAACAAATAGCCGATCTCTCTTCCGCCGACGCCGATGTCGCCCGCAGGAACGTCGGTATCCTGTCCGATGTGACGGTACAGCTCGGTCATGAAGCTCTGGCAGAATTTCATGATTTCGTTGTCGCTCTTACCCTTGGGGTTGAAGTCGCTGCCGCCCTTGCCGCCGCCGATGGGAAGTCCCGTGAGACTGTTTTTGAGAATTTGTTCCAATCCGAGGAATTTAATGATGGACAAATTGACGGACGGATGGAAGCGAAGCCCGCCCTTATAAGGACCGATCGCACTGTTGAACTGTACGCGGTATCCCTTATTGACGTGCACGTTGCCCGCGTCGTCCACCCACGGAACGCGGAACATGATCACGCGCTCGGGTTCGACGAAACGCTCTAACAGCGCCGCTTTTTCGTACTCGGGATGTTTTTCCACGACGGGTTTCAACCCGTTGAGAATCTCGGTAGCCGCCTGATGAAATTCAGGTTCGTTGGGGTTCTTTTGTTTGAGTTCTTCCAGAACTCTCTCCACATACTGCATTTGCTCTCTCCTTTCGGCCGCTCCGCGACCTGATACGAATTTATGATACCATTATACCAAATTTGCGGATATTTTTCCATTTTATTGCCCATGAAATCCGTTTTGAATCGCTTATATATGCTATAAGCTGAACTTATAGAATTTTTTTGCAAAAAAATGAAAATCAGAATCCGTTGATAAAATCCCTTGCTTTTTTCAGAAAAATGCGGTAAGATATTGATACGGTCGTCCGATGATATTTTTCGGATTTTTCGTTGACCGTATTCGAGAAACGCAAGTTTCGGAATAGAACGGAACTTTCGGAATAAAACGGTGATTGATCGTCCGCGGCGAAAGTTGCCGATTGCGTCTTTCCGACGGTTCATGCGCATCCTTAGGAAAATGCGTTATTTTTCGGAACAAAATCAATTAAATACGTTTGCTTCCTTAGTTAAATGGATATAACAAGCCCCTCCTAAGGGCTAGTTGTGGGTTCGATTCCCGCAGGGAGTACCAAATACGCCGTGATTGATAAGCAATCACCGTATGTGAATGAAATGCGAAAAAGAAGCCGAGCGGACGCTTCTTTCTCGCATTTATATTTCAATTAAAATTTTAACGTATTATTTCTGATAATACAAATAATTCACGCAAAAGCCGGCTTCTTACCTTTTATTGAATTAGATTGACGATGCTATCATTGACAAGGATTTTATTATGAGAAAAACTTTTTTAGTAACGGGTGGAACGGGGTTTATCGGGAATTGCTTCTGCAAATTATTGCTTGCGGAAAGACCTGATGATAAAGTCATCAACGTGGACGTTTGCACATATGCGGCAAATCCGTCTACCATCAGAGAGGAACTGAAAAATCCAAATTATAAATTCTATAAGACGGATATCCGCAACCGCGAAGAAATTTATAAAATCTTCGAGGAGGAAAAGCCCGATACCGTAGTCAACTTTGCGGCGGAATCTCACGTCGACCGCTCGATTTTAGACCCCGAAGCGTTCCTTACGACCAACATTCTCGGCACTGCCGTCCTTATGGACGCCTGCCGCAAGTACGGAATTGACCGGTATCATCAGGTATCGACCGACGAAGTTTACGGCGACCTTCCTTTGGATCGCCCCGATCTGTTTTTTCACGAGGACACCCCTTTACATACCAGCAGTCCGTATTCGACTTCCAAGGCGTCCGCGGATCTGCTCGTTCTCGCATATTACAGAACGTACGGTCTGCCCGTGACGATTTCCCGTTGTTCCAATAACTACGGTCCGTATCAGTTTCCCGAAAAGCTCATTCCCCTGATGATTTCCAAAGCAAGTCACGACGAGAGCCTTCCCGTCTACGGCGAAGGACTGAACGTGCGGGACTGGCTGTATGTAAAAGATCACTGCTACGGCATTTTAGCCGTCATTGAAAAGGGCAGAATCGGCGAGGTGTACAATCTCGGCGGGCACAACGAAAGAAACAATCTATATATTGTAAAGCGCATTCTCACCGAACTCGGCAAACCGGAATCGTTGATAACGCACGTTGCGGACAGACACGGACACGATCAACGCTATGCAATCGACCCCGCAAAGGCGATGGCGGAACTCGGCTGGCAACCGACCACAACGTTCGAGGACGGCATTAAACGCACCATCGAATGGTATCGGGAAAACCAATGGTGGCTCGACGAATGCAATGCAAGCAATCGGGAATGGCTCAAAAAGAACTACGCTGAAAGAAAATAAACGAAAGGTCCGCTGTTGAGACGACGCCTCCGCAGCGGACTTTTCATTGTTATGTCAAGTCGTTCTTTCTCCTCGGCGCAAGATAAAAATAACGGGATCTCTCTGAAATGATCAAAACCGTCTTTCGTACGGATTTTGATTTGTCCATAGTAACTTGCTCTGCGAGCGAGTCTCTGAGCCCATAAAGAAAAGCGGATGCGCTCTCAGAACGCATCCGCTTCCTGTTCCATGAATTTTTACAGCCCCAACAGCCAATAGACGATCCCGACCGCCGCGCCCGCGCTTACGCCGAACACGATAATCGGTCCCGCGACAATGAACATCTTCGCCGCCATGCCGTAGACGAAACCTTCCGTCTTAAATTCGATCGCGGGAGAGGCGACGGAATTGGCGAACCCCGTAATCGGAACGATACTGCCCGCGCCCGCATGCCGACCGATCCGATCGTACACGCCCAAGCCCGTCAACAGCGTTCCGAGAAATATCAGTAATATCGAAACGGCGCCCGCCAGCTCCTCGCCCGTCAATCCCGCAAATTCCAGCATATATCGGAAGAACTGCCCTACGGAACAGATAAATCCCCCTACGAGAAACGCGTGTCCGCACGTCTTGAAATGCTTGGTCGGCGGATCGAACGAATTGACGTACGCGATATAATTCCGGTTATAGTTTTCCCTGTTTTTTCCCGTCATTCCGAACGCACCTCCTCCCGTTCCGAGGAAGGGAAGCACGTTTCGCGCTCGTCCCGCGTCTTGCCGAGCGGATTGGTACGAATCTTTCTCATACCTATAATTTGGCAAATCCGCGTCCGATTTATACTTCCCCGTCCAAAATTCAGCAGTAAGAGGCAAGCAATTCGTAGAGCGTCTGATAGAACTCGCCTAGATATTCCCGCGCAAGCGTATCCATCGAATACGCCTGCAAGCGCGCGTTCGGATCGCTCGTCGCGCTCATATAGTAATTCCGCACGACAAGGAAACGCTGCGAATAGGTGAGATTGTAGTTCGGATTTTCGGGATAGCGGTAGGGTCCGTACTCGTTCCCCTCCTGCGCGATTCCCTCGTATGCGATCTGATATTTCAAATCGCTTCTCACCGTTTCGATCTCCGCGAGCGCCCGCTCGTCGATCTGCGCCTGCGCGTCCCGCAACGCCGTCGAGCGCGCCGTGCGGTTGGAAAGCGTCAATCGGAACAGCTCCCCTTTCCGCTCCTCCGCGTCGGCTAAAATTTTATCCTTCTTCGCCTGCGCCGCACGCACCATGGCGAGCTGCACCGCGGACAGATTGGAATACTCGTCCGAAGTCAGATCGATGATATCAATAACCATACGCGTTCTCCTCCCGCATGTTCAACGTAATTCCCCGCAGACAGACGCCCTCCGAACCGCTTTCGATGCGGAGACGGAAGGACGAACCGCGGACGGGCGCGGAAAACCGCAGTTTTTCACCCGCCCTTCCCGCAGCTCTTTCGCACGTCTCGCCCGTCGCCGTCACGCGGAAAAATCCCTCTCCCGACAGCGTAATGCCGTCGAGGAATTTCCGTTCTCCCGACAATCCGAACGACGAGCGGCAGCTTTCGAGCGTACACGCGGCGCGCTCGCCCTCGGGAAATCCGCGCTCCGTGAGACGGCAGAGTTTTCCCTCCGCCGTATAGTAGAGCGTTTTGCCGTCGGAGGCGAGTTCCTTCGCCCCCGCGCGGATAAAATATCCCGTCTCCGTCTGTTCGTCGTAGGAGAGAATCCTGCGCCGCCCCTCGCTCGTCGCCGCAAGATAATATCGGTCTCCGACGTTTGCGGCAACCATGTCCGCGCTGAGATCGAGCGAGGAAAACCCGCTCCCGCCCAATCGCACGCACCCCGCGCCGTTGAACGCATACAGTCCGCGATCGGTCAGGAATAACACGCGTTTGCCGCAGTTTACCACCGTCCTCGGGTAGAGTTTCCCACAGGAATAGGGCATGGACGCCGCCTTGAAATTCAGATTATCCCCTAAAACGCGCAGCTGCATGATCCCGCGCTCACGGAACAGATAGAGTTTTTCCTTGTACGAGACCATCGCCACGATCGCTCCGTCCTCCGAAGGAAGATCGACGTATCCCGCGCCCTGCGCCGCCTCCGTCCAATCTTCGGGAGCCAGCGCGCGGGAATAGCGCACGCGATCGCCGCTCGCGGTAAACAACCGCTCGTAATGGACCGCGGCGCAAACGCCTCCCGCCGCGCCTTCGATCTCCGTTACGCCGCCCGCGTCCAACCGCACGATTTTCCGGTCGGATACGGCGTACGTTCTCGGTACGCCGTCCGCGTCTTTCCATTCCACGACGGCGTTCGGCGTCTCCGTCGCTCCGATTTCCGTTTTTTCTCCGTAAAAGCAGTAGATTTTTCCGTCGCCGTATCCGACGACGCCGTCCATGCCCCGCATCAAACGGAAAATCCCCGTCGCTTCCGTCAATATTTTTCCGCCCTCTCCGCACACGAACGCGTCTCCGTCCGGACGAAACTGCACGCATTTTTCCGCTACGAGCGCGTCTTCCCGTTCGCGGAACGCGGAACAGCCTTCGAGCTTCACCGTCCTTGCGGTAAAGGCGGGCGCAGACAAATCTTTCCGGTATCTCACGCCCATCTCCTCGACCGCATCGCGCGTCTGCGGCAGGGCGTATTCGCGGCGCGTAACGCGTCCTGATACCGCTTTTCCCATACGGAAGCCTCGGAAAATTGCCCGCGCGAAAGACAGAACTCTCCCGCAACGCCGAAAGCGAGCAACCGCGCCGAAATCGCGCCGTCCGAGAAGGCGCTTTCCTCCGTCCATTTCTTTTCCGCAGGAGAATAGGCGTACGTGACGATCGCTTCTTCCCCCTTCCCGTCCGACAGACAGAGATGATCGGGAAACAGTTCAAACGCGAGCGCGCGCCCCGCCCCGTTCTCCACGCGAATCACGTTCACGGGCGCCATCGAAAAGGAAGAATAGGGAATCCGACCTTCCTCCGCGGACAGACGCTCGCACCGTTTGAGCGGAAAATAGTCGAGCGCGACCTCGTTTTCGACGAGATTATAGCAACGCAGAAGGGACGCGAGTTCCCCCGACGGCTCTCCTTCGAGCGTTTCGGCGTCGTTCACGAGATCTTCCCGACCCATGTTCGCCGCGGCAAGCGCGACGACTTCTTTCACCAACATATTTTACCTCCCGATTAAAAAGAGCGGGGTTTCCCCCGCTCTTTGCATGATTACGCTTCGGTGATACCCGAAAGTTTCGCCTGTCCGCAGGGACGGGAACAGATGAGTTCGGCATACTTGACGAGCGTCGCCGTATAAACGGGCTTGCCCGCCTTCTGTTTGAGAATCTTTCCGTCCTCGCCTTCCAGCCACTGCCAGTCGCAGAGCTGGTGCAGGCAGAAGTCGTCCGTGTTCAACAGGTACATGGTCCCGCTCGGGCAGAATCTGTCCGCCACGACGGGGATTCCGTTGAAGCTGATCGCACGGAAACCGCCTTCGAGCGTCATGCTCTCCGTCTGACGGTATTGCGCGAGCACGGACGCCAACGCGCGGCGAACGCCCCAGGAACAGACGATGAAGTTGACTTTGCTGCCGGCATTCTCTTCCAGCGCGTCGATCGCCTTCTGAATTTTCGTCTCCGTGATCGTGCCGACCGCCGTTTCCCGATAGGGGGTCAACCAATGATTCCCGTTTCTCGTCACGCCGTAGAGCGTAGCGGAATCGGAGAAGATCGCGCCGAGTCCCGTAAGTTCGAGCCCGTAAGAGCCCTGAACGACAAAGACCGCCTTATCCGAAGTCGCGATCGCAGATCCCGAAATCGTGATCTTTTTCGCGCTTCTGTCCACCGCGGTGATCGTGCGTCCCGACGCGGCGACGCTGCCGGAAACGTAGACGTCCACGATCATGCCCTCCGCAACCGCGGCGACGGAATCGACGGTATACGTCGTACCCGTCACGGCGGAGGCGGTGCAGAGCGTGCCGCTGCCGTCCCCGAACAACATTCTTCCGAAGTTGAACGAAGAGCTCTTCACCAGCCCCTCCATTTCGTCGTTGAGCAGATTGACGAACGCGCCCTCGTTGTTCGCGGAAGCGCGGATCGCCTTATCGGAAATCTCGATGGTTCCGTATAGATTTTTCAGCGGCGAGACGAATTGCGCGTAATTGTTGCCTCCCGCGGCGGGAAGCGCGCCGTCCTCCGTCCCCGCGCCGATCCCGCCGTTTACGCCGAACCGAACGAGTTTTCTGACGTCTCTTCCCCAGACGTCCGCCGTACTGCGACGGATCTGCGCCAGCAGAGGATTGACCGCGAGGTTGAGCTGATCGCTCACCACGTCGAGATAATACGATTTCAATGCGTTATCAGCCGTTTGTGTGGTTACCATAAATTAACTCCTTTTCAATGATTCCGATCGCGGAAATATCCGAGCGCCATGCGCCCCGCGTCCGCAATCGTTTTTGCTTTGGGCGGAGGCGCGGTTACGCCGACGCCGCCTTCCGTCATCAGAGGCACGCCTTTGAGCGAAGCGATATAATCGCTCAGCACGCGGGCGCGCACCCCTTCGTTTTCGTTGACCGCACGGTAAAGCGAATCGCTTTCCGTCCACGCCGCGGCAGAATTTCCCTCGCCGCCTTCGTTTTTTGCCGCGAGAGCTTTGTTCTCCTCTTCGAGGCGTTTCAGTCTCTGACTGCGACGGGTAAATTCCGACTCCAACTCCTCGTAGGCGTGTACGAGGGCATCGACGCTCGCGAATTTCCCGAGAGCGAACGGAGCCTCTTTTTTCTCCGCCTCCGCGGAACGCTCTTCCTCTCCGGAAGCCCTTTCAATGTTCTCCTCTTGCATAGGTCCCTCCCATCAGGCGACGGTGACTTTCGAGATGGCGCATAATCCGCTCCCGCGTCGCCTCCGTATCTTCCCCGCCGGAAAGCAGGGCGCGCGTATGTTCCGTAACGTGAAGTTCGTGATCGTCGTACGTCGCCGCCTCCACGTCGCGCTGCGCCAGAAGGACGTTTTCCCGCTCCGCCTTTTTGACGTGAAGTCGGGAAATATCCCTCGCGTTTTCAAACGATCCGTACCCGAGCGCTTCGAGCAGTTTGTTTCTCGTATCGTCCGAAAGTTTGCCGTTTTCATCCTTCAACAGCCCGAGGTTGAGCAGATTGAGCATCTCCTCGCGCAACTGTTCGGGCGTACGGTCGTATTCCGTGTCGAACTGCACGTCGTCTGCGGAAATATCGCTCGCGTCGAAGTAAAACAGCTCGGTATGCCCGCCCGTACCCGTCATGCGGAGAACGCGTTTTGCGGAGGCGAACTGTTTATAAAGGTGAAGAATCTGTTTGCCTGCTTCCTTTACCGCCCGATCCACGCTTTCCACGCTCATTTTCATACGGTTGGTGTCCTGATCGATGAGGAGCTGCAATCCGACCGCCGAGGTCACATGTGTGGGATTCGCGGAATTTCTGGAAATTTCGCTCATTCCCGATACGAGAATGAACTCGTTTGAAATCCGCTCTTCCTCCTCGGCAAACTCGGACGGCAATTTCCCGCAGTCGAGGAAACTCGGCGTCGGCGAACCCTGCCGGTAGACGAGAACCTTTCCCGGATATAAGCCCTCTTCCGCCAGCTCGTCCGCGTCCACGGAGCCGTCCTCGACCGCGATGACTCCCATCGACAGTCGGTTGAGAAATTCGTGTTTGCGGTTTCTGACCGCATTGTACGCCCGTTGCAGGGGAATCATTCTGTCCACGACCGAAGTGCCGAAAAAGGCGCCCGGAAGCGGAATCGAAGTCTGACGGATAAAGGGCAACGCGCGTTCTCCCCTGTCTCCGTTCCGATAGGGAAGCGCTCCCTCGTACAGAAGTCTGTCCCCGGCAACTATCTCCAACCGTCCTTCGGGGTTCGTCCCGTCCGGACGGGTATACCGTTCGATTAAAATCTCATGATCTTCGAGCACGGGGGCGTCGCAGCCGTCCGCAGGCCGTTTCCAGCCCCCCGCCGAAGAATAAGGCGCGAGCGAAAAATCGTCGATCCGTCTGCCCGGAAGGGATACGCCGAACTTTTCCCCGATCTCGGACACGGGTAGCGCCTTCGCATGAATGATGCTTTTCACTTCGGACATGCTCCCTGCGGTCAGGCGGTCGGGATAAATTTCAAACGGAGAGAGCGCGATGACGTTCGCGTCTCCTTCGCGCAAGACGCGCCCCGTCTCGTCCGTTCCGATCACCATGCCGTCGTCGTAATTCCAGACGACCTTATAAAACGCCGTTCCGCACGTTTCCGACCAGAGCGTCGCTTCGGAAATGACGCGATCGAGATCGATCCTGTTTTTGACCGATTTCAGAATATTGGAACACAGACGCGCCGTTTTCACGTCGGCTTCGGAATCGGAAAACGCGCGGACGCCGAGCGTCGGGCGCACTTTTGAAAGACGGGCAAGCCGCGTATCGATGGTGGGCGCGATATGGTTGAAAACCCGACGCGCCTGCCAATAGAACGCGGGATCTTCTTCTTCGAGATCGCCCGCGGGCGAAATGTCGCAATACTGATTGCCGTTGACGAAGTTGATATTCAACTGCCAACCCCGTTCCAGCGACCGCCGCGCCGCCTGTCGCGCGGCAAAATCTTCCCTGATTTCGGAGACGAGCGCCTTTACGCGCCGCTCCTCCCTCTGCGTTTCGTCAAGTTTCATGTTTCTTCCTCCTTTAACAGCGACAATAACCGCCGCTTTTCCGATTCAAGCTCCTCGTCCGACATCGCGGCGTAATCCTTCTCTTCGAGAAGCAGTTTGACCGCTTTCAGATCGGGCGGAATTTCCTTTTTGATTTCGCGGCGTTTGAGAAGTTTCAGTTCCCCGTCCTCCACGCCGTACTCTTCCGTAACCTCTTCGAGCGAATAGCCAAGCGCCACCTTTTCGAGCGCCCGTTTTACGCGTTCATCTTCCATGATTCCTCCTTGCAAGTTTTCGCATGCGCCGCTCTTTATCGCGGGCGACCGCGCTTTTTTCCGTCGGCGGCGCGGTGTGCGACGGCTTGCTCATCAGATAATACCGCAATTCGTCCATCGCATGATCGTCCCGTTTTTCGGGGCTCTCCCCGCTCCCCCAGAAATACCCCTTGATTTCCCGTATCATATTCGTACAGCAGGAAAATATATATAAATTCGGCAGACCGTTTTTGGGGTTCAGATAACTTTTCACGCGTGCGATCCCGCCGAACAGTTCCTTGTTGACGCGCGGATTGACGAGAATCCCCCGCTCGTAGAACAGCTCGGACACGCTCTTGGAAGCGGCGAGCGTCCGCTGTCCCGCCGCGCTGTCGATGAGCGCGGAGAGCCGCCCCGCGGAATCGCGCTTCCAGCCGATCGCCTCGCTGATCCGATATAGTTCCCGCGCGTGATAATCCACGTCCCGTCCCGCGCAATAATGCTCCGCCACGACGTAAACGTTCCCGTCGTAATCCACCGCGTACCAATGCGCCGAGAGCGGATTATGCAAGCCGGGATCGATCGAGATTTCGTCCTGCCATTCGGCGGGAACGGGGAAGGGTTCGACGACGTGCACGCTTTCGTCGAATTCGGGATAGACGAGCCCCTCCCGCGTACAAAACCGACCGAGCTTTCTCGATTGCAGCGTCGTTTCGTCCAACGTCGCTTCGAGCAGGGCGATCTCCTTTTTGGAAAGATAGGGATTGTCCGCCCATTCCATAAATTCGTACCAGATTTCGGGATTGTTTCTTCGGTTGAGATAGATCTCCTCGTAGACGAAGGTCAACCCTTTCAGAGGCGTCATCGTACCGAACACGTCCCCGCGCCTGTCCGCAACGCGCATCAGACATTCCTCGTAAATCTCTTTGGGCGGTTCCTCGTCGAACCAGACGAAATCGAGCGAACTGCCCTGAAAACGCTCTCTGCCCTGATCGCAGCTCTTGAACCCGATGACGGAAGTCCCTCCGAACACGTTTTTGATAAAAATCTGGTCGATGACGCCCGCTTCGGGACGGTCTTTTCTTCCGCTTGTCATCACGACGTCCTCGATCCAGTCCGGACGGAGATAGTGTAAAATTTTCTTCTGCGCGACGTCGCGCTGAACCTGCGCCGTGAGCGAAACCACCCAACCGAACGCGTTTTTCCGATTCTTCCGATAGGGATGCACGCCGCGCGCCAGATAGACCGCCTCCACGGCGCCGCATTCCGTTTTTCCCGATCGGTTTCCGCCGAACACCCACCGATTGCGTTTCCGACAGCGGTGGAACGCGAGCTGTTTGCGGTGCTTTTTCCGTCCCGTATTATAGCGTGCGAGCGCGTCGTTGCCCGCGCGCCTGCGCTGTTCCGCCTCGATCGCCTTGATTTTTTCTATAATTTCGACCATATCCGATAAAATTTATTCTTTCACGCGCCGTCGTCGGCGGTATAATCGCGGTTATGAAACGATTATGCGCATTGTTTCTCGCCGTCGCCGCGCTCCTCGCCTTTCCGGCGCCCGTCCGCGCGCTTGCGGCACGGGCGGAAGAGAGCGAACTCTACGCCGTCGCCGACGCGAAAAACGTATATCTCTATACCGAACCCAACGACAACGCGGGACTGTTTGCGATTCCCTATACCTATTACGTGAAAATCACCGCGCTCGGAGATCCCTTCTGTTGCGTGGAATACCAGGAGGAGCTTGCGCCCTATCGCAAGATCGCGGGGTATTGCAAAAAAGCCGAGCTCACGTTCGTGGATTTTATCCCCCGTCGCCCCTATCTCAAACGGGAAATCACCGTGACGTATACGCTTCCGAATTCCTCTCCCGCGCTCTCCGATCAATTCCTGCAAAGCGTCGACGTCACCTACCTGTTTTACGGCACGTTTACCGTGGGAAGCGCGCAATATTGCTATGTGTACGGAGACGGAAAATTCGGTTATATCCCCGTGACGGAAGAGATCGAATACGATCTCAATACCGACTATCTCGTTCCCGCTTCGGGCGCGGCGGATTCCGAAAACGAATCCGCGCGACAATCGCTGTCCGGCGTGCGCATCTTTCTCATCTGTCTTGCCTGCGCGTCCGTCGTCGCGATCGCCGTCTTCGTCCTTCGCGGAAAGAAATCTCCGACGCCGCCGCGGGAAGATCCTTCCGACTTCTGACCGAACGAGAGCGCGCTCTTCTCGCGTTTCGCAACGAACGTCCGCTCCTTGCCCGCCTTCAACGCGCGATAGAGCCGCATGAGGGGCGCGCAGTCGGAAAACTCCTCCAAAAACCGCTCTTCCGTTTCGCCGCACGCAATCAGACGCGCGGCGATTTTTCGCAACAGCGCGGTTTGTTTCCGATAATAACTGCGCTCCGAACAATCGAACGCCCATTCGGAAAACTTTTCCCGCAACTGCCGTTTCCGACGGAAATATTTGTATTCGAGCAAGAACGCCTCCTCTTCCGTCAACCGTAACAGAATCCGATCCAATTTCTCGCATACGTTCATAAGCCGCGCCTTCCGTCCTAACTCCGTCGCAAGCTCCTCCGCAATCGAAAGCGTATCCTTCACAGACCGAAAAGACAGAGCCGCCCGGTTCTCTACGCTCACGCCGATCGCTTCTGCAAAAGCCGGTAATTGAGGATAGGCGTATAAAAGTACTTTTACGTAATCGTATTCCGACATAACCTCTCCGCTCTCCCGCGTTCGCGGGCAATCCGAAAAAAACTAAACATTTGTTTGTGCTTATATCATAACATAAAATACCTGACAAACGTATGCCAATATGTCAAAAAACTTAAAAAATTTTTTCTCGGACTCCCGCTTGTCAATTTCCCGATCCCGTGATATAATGGAGTCATGAAAGGAAAGTTGCTCAGTTTGATGATGATAACGGCGTTTGTCGCGGGAACGGGCGTCGGATTTACGACGGTCGCCCGCGCCGAAGAAGGACGGGACGCGGCGACGGAGATCACGACGGAAAACGCGGAACTCTTTCTTCCGTCCGAGTACGAACAATATCTGCCGCTCGAAGCTCCGAAGGACGTCGCGTTCTGCGACCGTTACGTCGCGATTGCGGACGGAACTTCCCTGTATCTGTACGACAGGAGCGAACGCGTCTATCGGCGTTACGCGCACACGGCGACGATCGCAAAAATTCAGTTTACGGAGAACGGCACGCTGTATTTTTCGGACGAAGATACCCTTCTGTATATCCTTTCCGATCTGAATACCGCTCCCGTCGCCGTGCGGCAGGCGTTTCCCGCTTCCAATTTCCTGATCGAAGGCGATGCGCTGTACTATGCCGCCGTATCCAATTACAACACGAAGATCACGCGGTTTTCGCTGAGCGATTCGACTTCCGTCGTGCTCGAACAGGAGCGCCCGATCGGCGTTCCGCACCTCGCCTATGCCGACGGCGCGTTGCTCTGCGCGGGCGGTTCGACGTATTATTCTTACACCGTCGACGAAAACGGTTCGGTTCAGATCAACAACCGGTTTCTGACCGACCGTCCGTCCGAAGCGGACAATCTGACCGCGCTTTGCGCGTATCGGGGTGCTCTGTATTATACGACTTCGGGCACGGGCGGCGGCTTGTACCGCTCGGACGGAAACGGGAACGCCGTGCGCCTTTTAGAGGGGAATTTTTCCGCGCTGACGCAGTACGAAGGCAACCTGTACTGCGTAAAAGACGATTCCGTGCTCGGCGTGACGGTCTCCGCGACGGGCGCCGTCTATAACGGCTATGAAATCTGCGGCGGTTCTTCTTCCGCAACGCGGCTTTCTGACGCTTCGCGCATCGCGCGGGCGGGCGATCTGACCGTCGTTGCCGACGAGGGAAACGCCCGCGTCTCCGTCTACGATCGCTCGGCAGACCGTTTTTCGGTCATCGATTGCGCATATGCGCAGATGCTCGTTGCAACAGACGGAGACTATATCGCCGTAGCCGATCGCGATACGGCGCGGCTTTCCGTCTATCGGAAGGACGGCGACAAGACGTTTGAAACGAAGCTGACGGAACGCTCTCTTGCGGGCGTCGCATGTTCGTACGGCGCCGTTTATTACGTTACGACGGCGAACGACTACGGCTCCGTCTCCGCAGACGGAACGGTGAAACGGGAAAAATACCGCAACGTTTCCTCTTTCGTCCCGAAGGCGCTGACCTGCGACGTATTCAACACGCTCTACGTTGCGGGCGAGGACGGCTCCGTGATCGGGTATTCCGCCGATACGTTCGTCTCCGCCGAGGAGGGAGAGCGTCTCTCCGTTACGCTTCCCGTGGACTTTCGCTCTCTGAAAGCCGATTATAACGGGAATCTCTATTGTCTCAAAGGCAATTGCGTCTATCGGAACGGAACGTTATTCGCAACGGTCAACGTTGCGGGAAGCGTTTACCGCACCGATTCCTTTCCCGAACCGAAGGACTTCGCGCTCGGCTTCGAGGACGACAAAATCGAGCTTCTCTACGATACCTTTATATTAAGGACGGACGTTTTGACCTTTTCCGCCTTGGACGCGATCGGAACGGAAAACGCGACGGACGAAATTTTCTCGCCCGAACAACCGCTTGCGCTCGTCACGGTCGAAGACAACGCGATCGGCGTCACGACCGACCTTTCCGCTTTGAAAGAGAGCGGAGAATATTTCCCCTACGTCCGCTACTTCCGCACGCAAACCGCAATGCGCGGAATCCTGCTGGCGCAGACCTCGGAGTATCACGTCGTGGCGCTCGTCGGAAGCGACCACCGCTATACCGTCAATCTCTTCCGCCGCGAACGGAACTTCATCGCGGAGATCGGACGGGAGAACTATTGGACGGAGACGGACGGAGAGCGTTATCTGACGAACGGAACGGCGCTCTATCTCTTTCCGTGCCTCTCCGAAGACTTGCGCTCGGAGGAACTTACGCGAGGAGACCGGGTTGATCTGCTTGCCACCGTCGCCGCCGCAAACGAAAACGAATGCACGTTTGCGTATGTGCGCAACCGTACAACGGGAACGTGCGGATACTTGCCGATCAGTTATCTGACCGCCGTTCCGCCGATCGAATCGGGAACGCAGTTCCGATTTGCCGAACTCGCGGAACATGAGGAAGGCGTCGTGTTCCGTGCGGAAAACGGAGACGAAGTGCGTCTCTTTGAACGCACGAGAATCGAAATAACGGAAAACGGCGAAACCTACCTCGCCCGTTTTGAACAAGACGGAACGTCCTATTACGCCGAAATCACCGCGGACATGCTCGCCCGTCAGAATCCCGACGCGCTCCGAATCAGCCTGATCGTCGTGCTCTGCGTGCTCGCCGTCGTCATTGCGGGCGGTTATCTCTATCTGAAACCGCGCAAAAGCGATCAAAAACGTTCCGCGGCGCGTTGAGCGGATCGAAAGCAACACGACTCACGATACCGTGCAAGCAAGACGATTCGGAAGTCGCGCTTTCCGCGAATTTTTCGCTCAGACGCTTTTATCAGATGAAGAAAATTTCCGCAATATTTTATTCGCAACGCATAAAAACCGCCCGTTCGGGGAATCCTCCAAACAGGCGGTTTCATTATGGAGCAATATCTCTCTCCGCTCGTGCCGCAACGGGCGGATCCGTTCATTCTCAAACATAACGGAATTTATTATTTTACGGCAACGCATCCCTCCTACGACAAAATCGAACTGCGTAGCGCGCAGTCGATCAACGGGCTCGCCTCGGCGCAACCGAGAGTCGTCTGGAACAGACGCCCGCACGGCGAAATGTCCTCGCACGTCTGGGCGCCCGAAATCCACTTTCTGATGGGAAAGTGGGTGATCTATTTCGCCGCGAGCGACGAAGCGGACGTGTGGAAAATCCGCCCCTACGTTCTCGTCTGTCGGGGCGACGATCCCATGCGGGACGAATGGACGGAGGGCGGCATGATGCGGGCGGCGCAGGGCGATCCCTTCTCGTTTACCGATTTTTCGCTCGACGCGACCGTTTTTGAACACCGCAGACGGTGGTATACGATCTGGGCGCAAAAAGTCGGAAACGTTTCGGGAATCTCCAATCTCTATCTCGCCGCGCTGAAAACGCCGTCCGAGCTCGAAAGCGTGCAGGTTCTGCTCTCGACGCCCGATTACGATTGGGAACGCGACGGCGGATTCTGGGTGAACGAAGGTCCCGCCGTTCTCAAACACGGCGAGAAAATTTACTGTACGTTTTCCGCTTCCGCAACGGGCGCATGCTATTGCATGGGAATGTTGGAGGCGGACGGAAACGCCGACCTGCTCGATCCCGCGTCCTGGAAAAAACGCCGTTATCCCGTTCTGAAAACCAATCCGTCGCTAAAAATTTACGGTCCGGGACACAACTCTTTCACCGAGGGCAAAAACGGTGAGACGCTCTGCGTCCTTCATTTCCGAAATTACGAAACGATCAAGGGCGATCCTCTGAACGACCGCAACCGCCACGCGCACGTTCTGAAAGTCGGTTTCGATCGGACGGGCGCGCCCGTGTTCGAGCCGAACGCCTCCGCGCTCTATAACGCCCCTTTTGAAAACGAACGGCAGACGGGAATCAACGATTAAAAAACGGAGCGATCTCTTAGCCGCGCACTTTGATCATCGAAGAATCAGGGGATCAACGGTTAAAACGGAGCGATCTCTTAGCCGCGCACGGAACGAACGGAAAAATGAGACAAATCTCCTCCGAGACAAATTTTCGCGCGTCGCAAGAAAAAAATAAGCATATCAACGCAAAAACAGACCGATTCCCCGAATCACATCGGAAAATCGGTCTGTTTTTTGAACCTTCCTTACAAAATACGCCGCGCGCTTGAACGCGTCTTTCACCGTCCTCGCAGGGTTCGCGGTCGCGGCAAGCGGCTCACTCGTCTACGATCTCCGTAAAGGGCTTGTTCAGAACGTAGCGCGCGACGGTCAGCAGATTGCCGTCGCGATCGGCGCGCGTTTCCAGCTTGAACCAATCGGGATGCAGCAGATACTTGACCGCCAAATCGTCCCAGATATAGCACCCCTTTTCTCCGGAACGGAACGTCAGTTCCCGCGATCTCCGCACCAGATCCCGCAACATGCCCGTTCCCGACAAGCCGCAGTCCTGTATATTCAGAACGGGAACGCGACAGGTATCCATCGTGATCGCAACGTGCGGAAGTTTCACGCACGCGGAAAAAGCTTCTCTGTCGAGCGCATGGTTAAATTCATAGCCGTGATAGTTGGGCGTTTCCGCGATATTCCCGCCCATAAACACAAATCGCGACGGCGCCGCCCGTCCGACGAGCGTTTTGACGAGCGTCATCGGTCCGAGGCTCAACAGGGCGTATCCCTCTTCCGCCGTAAGCAGCCATTCGGAAAAGCCGACCACGGGAACGGAAGTCTCCTGCGTTTCGGGCAACAGATCGCCCATTCCGTCGTCGCCGTGAATGTCTTTGAGAAACCGATACGGTTGAGAAACGGCAGTCGTATCGACGACGCGCACCCGCGGCGGAAGCGGAAAATCCAAGCCTGCGAGCAATTTCAGCGCGTTTTTCAGCGCGACGGCAGGCGGTACGTTTCCGCCGATCGCCACGAGATCGATCGCTTCATACCCCTTCGCGCGGCGCAAAAGATCGTAAGTCGCCGCCGCGTCGTCCAATCCGTAATCGCAAAACACAATGAGCTTCATTTTTTCGGTCCTCCCTTATCGCGGACTTTCCGTCCGCAAATGCACGCGCTTTGACCGCCGCGCAAAAAGCGCGCCGCGGCGCGCTTTCGTTACATAATATTGTTGACGCTTCTCGGAAACAGCGTGACGTCGCGGATATTCTCCATGCCGGTCACATACATGACAAAGCGCTCGAATCCGAGTCCGAATCCGCTGTGCGGAACCGTTCCGAACTTCCGAAGATCGAGATACTGCCGATAGGACGAAAGATCCATGTTGCGGATTTTCATCGCTTGGAGCAACTTTTCGGGATCGGCTTCCCGCTCGCTGCAACCGATAATTTCCCCGATTCCGGGAACGAGCAAGTCGGTTGCCGCGACCGTTTTTCCGTCGGAATTCTGTTTCATATAGAACGACTTGATCTCTTTCGGATAATTGATGATGAACACGGGCTTTTGCATGACGACGTCGGTGAGATACTTCTCGTGTTCCGTCTGCAAATCGCACCCCCATTCCACGGGATAGGAAAACTGCGCGTCCGCCTTTTGCAGAATCCCGATCGCGTCCGTGTAATCGAGTACGCCGAACTCGCTGTTGACGACGTGCCACAGCTTGTCTTTCAATCCCTTTTCAATGAACGAGTCGAAGAAATTCATCTCGTCCGGACATTCTTCGAGCACGGCGCGAATGACGTACTTGATCATCTCTTCCGCAATTTCCATGATGTCGGGAAGTTCCGCGAAGGCGACTTCCGGCTCGATGTGCCAGAATTCCGCAAGATGGCGGGTCGTGTTGGAGTTCTCCGCGCGGAAGCTCGGTCCGAACGTGTAAATTTTGGAGAACGCCGTCGCCGCGACTTCGCCTTCGAGCTGTCCCGAAACGGAAAGTCCCGCTTTCTGACCGAAGAAGTCGTTCTTGTAATACTCCGCTTCGGAGGCGTACTTCGCGTCGAACGGTTGCGTCGTCACGCGGAACATCTCTCCCGCGCCCTCGCAATCGCTCGCCGTGATAATGGGCGTGTTGACGTAGACGTAATGCCGCTCGTGGAAATAACGGTGCACCGCCTGCGCCGCGATCGAACGGACGCGAAAGACCGCGTTGAACGTATTCGTGCGCAGTCTCAGGTGCGGAATTCCGCGCAAAAATTCGAGCGACGTGCGCTTTTTCTGAATGGGATAGTCGGACGGGCATGCGCCGAGCAGAACGACCTCTTCCGCATTGAGCTCCACGCCCTCGCCCTTGAACGCCTTGACGATCTCGCCCTTGACGCAGACGGAAGCGCCGTTCTTCGTACATTCGCCGTCAAGCGCGATCGCGCTTTTATCGACGACGATCTGCAATCGGGAAAAACTCGTCCCGTCGGACAATTCCAGAAACGCCACCTGAGCGGAGTCGCGGAACGTCCGAACCCACCCGCAAACGGTAACGCGCTTTCCGAGAAAATCTCCTTTGAGAATCTCAACGATGTCTGTATGTTTCATATCTTTTTTCGCGCCCTGACGGCGCGTCTCCTTTCTTATTCCGTAAGCGTGAAAATGTTGCCCTCTCCCGCTTTAACGCGCGCGGCATAGTCCGCGCCCGATCGTAACCGTTCGGAAAACGCCATGCCGGCAAGCTTCTTTTGCCCGACGCCGTGAATATCCGATCCCGCCGTCCTGCGCAGTCCGTACTCGTTCGCAAGGTTCTCGGCAAGACGGTTGCACCGTTCGTCCCGACAGGCGTTCAGCGTCTCCAATCCGTCCACGACGGAGGGAAACAGTCGGATATGGTCGATGTAATCCGCCTCGCGGAACGGATGCGCCTGCACGACAAGCCCGCCTTCCGCGCGCGCGAACCGACAAAAATCGTTCACGCGCAGTTCCGTGATCGACGAATGCGCCAGCAACCACTCCTCTTCCAATCCGTAGACGAGGAAATCCGTTCCCTTGTAAGAATATTCAAATCCGAAAAACACGTCTATCTTGCCTTCGGCGCACTCGCGCACGGCGCGGAATCCGTCGCAAAAACGTTTGATCCGCTCTTCCCACGGCAAAGAACGCGGTACGGTCGTGTTTCCGTTGAGAAAATGATCGGTCACGAACACGCCCGCATAGCCGAGCGCGGTATATTTCTCCACGATCTCTTCCGGCTGAAAACGGGAGCACGCGCTCGTGACAGACGTATGGAGATGCGTTTCGTATCGGTACATTTCGCTTGTTTCGCCTCCGTCAATTTCTTCGCTTTGCGTGAGCCGCGCGAGCCGTCAATCTCAATACGCTCTTGCGAAAACGACGGTGTGCGCCGATTTTTCGCCGCACGCCACGCAGCGCTGCGCCGTATCTTCCGCCGCGAACACGCGGGCGGTCGCCTGCGCGAACTCCTTGACTTTGTCCTCGCACGCGCGGCAACCGCACCAGCCCGCGCGCACGAAGTTCCCTCCGTTCACGCCGTCCAGCAGTTCGTCGAGCGTTTCGGCGTCTTTCATGCGGCTGTCCATGCGCGCCTTTGCGCGCTCGTAAAGGCTCGTCTGCACCTGCGCAAGCAGATCGCGGACGCCCTGCTCCGCGTTCGCAAGTTCGAGTTCCGTCTTTTCGTTGGTATCTCTCCGCGCGCAGGTCATCTTACCGTTTTCGAGATCGCGCGGTCCGAGCTCGATGCGTACGGGCACGCCCTTCATTTCCCATTCGTTGAACTTCCAGCCGGGCGAATTTTCCGAATCGTCCAGCTTGACGCGGACGCCCGCCGCTTTCAGCCGCTCCGCAAGCGCCCTGCACGCTTCCGCCACGCCCTCTTTCTTCGCCGCAATCGGAACGATCACCGCCTGAACGGGCGCGACGACGGGCGGAAGCACCAATCCGCGCTGATCCCCGTGCGTCATGATGATGGCGCCGATCAGGCGCGTCGATACGCCCCACGACGTCGTATAGGCGTACTTCTGAACGCCGTCCTTATCCAGAAATTTAATTTCAAACGCCTTGGCAAAGTTTTGTCCCAGATAATGCGAAGTGCCCGCCTGCAAGCTCTTCCCGTCGTGCATCATCGCCTCCATGCCGAAGGTCGCCACCGCGCCCGCAAACTTCTCTTTTTCCGTCTTTCTGCCGGTCAGAACGGGCATCGCGAGACAGGTTCTCGCAAATTCTTCATAGACGGAGAGCATCTTCATCGTCTCCTCCATCGCTTCCTCTTCGGTCGCGTGGACGGTATGCCCTTCCTGCCATAAAAATTCGCTGGTACGCAAAAACGGACGCGTCGTCTTTTCCCAACGCATGACGTTCGCCCATTGGTTCATGAGTACGGGCAGATCGCGGTAGGACTGGATCCACTTCCCGTACATGGTGCCTATGATCGTCTCGGAAGTGGGACGAACACAGAGCGGCTCGGCAAGCTTTTCGCCGCCCGCGTGCGTTACGACGGCGACTTCGGGCGCGAATCCCTCGACGTGCTCCGCCTCTTTCGTCATAAAACTCATGGGAATGAGCAGCGGGAAATACGCATTCTCGTGCCCCGTCTCCTTAAACCGCCTGTCAAGCTCTTTTTGAATATTCTCCCAGATCGCATAGCCGTAAGGTCGGATGACCATAGTGCCTTTTACGGGACCGTAATCCACGAGTTTGGTTTTCAGCACTACGTCCGAATACCACTGCGGGAAATCCGTCTCGATGTCGGCGATCTGTGAAACGAACTGATTGTCTTTTGCCATAACTTACTCCGTTGCAAAAATAAGATAGGCTAATTATACCATATTCTTCCCCGACAGGCAACCGTTTACAGCTTTTTTGCGGCAAAATCAAAAATTTTCCGCAACGGAAGAAAGAGCGCGCCGACGGTGATCACCGTACAGACCGTCTGCGGAATCATGGCGAAAAAGCCGTTGTAAAAATAGGCGATCGCGGCGTCCCCCCTGAGTCCGCCCCAAAGCGGATAGAGAACGTCGTCGAGCAGCGTAAAGCAAACGGTACAGAACGCGCCGAGCACGGTCACGGTCGCAAGCTCCTCCGCAATCCCCCGCTCTCCGCCGAAAAACCGTATGCAGGGATAGAGAACGAGGAGCGCCGCAAACAGCCCGAAGAGAATCCACAGAAAGACTTCCAGCCGATCCGCCATCAAGGACACGGGTACGCCGTTCAACGCAAAGTACAGACATGCCCCGCTCATCAGAACGAGCAGAATCGGACAGATCGGAACGGTCGTTTTACGTCTTCCGAGCATGCCGAACAAAAACGCGAACGCGTTGAAATAAAGCAGATAGAGCACGACGACGTACGGGAAGAATCCAAAGAGAAAACAGCGCAGAAGAGAAAAAGCGGTCGCGACGATCATGCCGCGTTTCCAACCGAAGGAATAAGAAAAGGTCAGAAGGAGCACGGTTACGACTTCCACGCCCGCTACCATGGACAGCGCAAATTGACCGCCCAGCAACAGGGCGGTCATGAGCGCAAGATAGGAAATCTCCAACGCGGAGCGTTCTTTCTTCCCTTTCATCGCAGTCAGGAGGAATATACGATTTCCGAAATGCAGATCGTCGCGCCGTCCTCGACGTGCATGGACGAAATTCCGACGGCGGAACTGATCAGCAAAGTTTCCCCGTACTGCATCTCGTATTTATAATCGGAAGTATCCTGATCCGCAACGACGGTCGTATAGACGTACACGTATTTCCCCGACGCCGCGTCCTGTCTGACGACGTAAACGGGGGAATAGGATTCCGCGCTCTCGTAATAGCCCGCGGCGGTCAGAAAGAGACCGTATGAGGAGCGGTATCCCTCGTAATAGGCGAGTTCGTTTTCGACGAGCGCGTTGAGCACCGTCTCCGCGGAATCCGTAATTTTGAACGCGGAAAGATCGACCGTATAGCTCTTCACGTTCACGCCGTCCGCGTCCTTGATCACAAACTGCATACTGCCCGTGAGCGGCGCAGATTCCGCCGAATCACAGCCCGTAACGTAAGCGCATCCGAGCGCCGTCACCATCGCGACGATTGCCGCCGCCAATTTCATTCGTTTCATCAATATTTACCTCCTACGTAAAAATTTCCCTTCCCGCAGTCTGCGGAACGGGCGAAACGACAAAAAAACGCGCCTTCGGTAGGAGCGAAAGCGCGCCGAAGCAAGGAAGCCGCAAAAAACGCGACTTCCGCATCGTCTTGACGCTCCTTTTCTCCGACCCGAAAAAAGAAAGGTGTTGCCGACGGGGCAGGTCTCCTGGCTTTCGTCCGAAGACGACGGCGGGCGTTGAACCGTATCCTTCCCGCATGAGCAGTGAATACGCGCTTCGCCGAACAGTAGCGGGGGCTGCGGAGCTTTGCGCTCTCTTCCCTTTTGAACCTCTTCCGCGGAAGAGGTACCCGCGTCGGTGTTGAATTGTAACGTTCCGCATTGCGGATCGGAGAACGGTCAGAATTCGTTCCGTTCGCTCTTGCTGATATAGCCGAGCGCAAACGCGTTCGGTCCGACGTGAGAGCCGATGACGGGACCCATAATCGAAACGTACGGTTCGATTCCGAATTTTTCGCGCACGTAAGCCGCCAATTCTTCCGCGACGGGTTCGTTATCCGTATGCACGATAAAGACGTATCCGAGTTCGTCGGGGCCCTCTTTCTCCATCTTCGATTTGATAAAGGAAATCGCTTTTTTCACGCCGCGCACCTTATCGATGGCGTAAAGTTTCCCCTCTTTGTTGAACGAAATAATGGGTTTGATCCCCAGCACGCCGCCGATCGCCGCCGAGGCCGCTGAAATGCGGCCGCCACGTTTGAGATATTGCAGATCGTCCGCCACGATAAAATGCTGGATATGCTGCCGCAGGGAATTGACGTAATCGTACGTTTCGGACGCGCTCTTGCCCTCGTTGCGGCATTTGAGCGCCATTCGCACCAGCGCACCCTGTCCGACCGTCGCGGTGAGCGGATCGACGACCAGGACGTTAAATTCGGGATAATCCTTTTTCACGTCCTCCGCAGCTTTCGCCGCGACGTCCTTCGTGGGAGAAAGTCCGCTCGAAATCGTGAAATGCACGACGTCTTTCGCGCCCTCCTGCGCCAGCTTCAAAAAATGCGAATAATGCGATTCGTAATTGAGCATGGAAGTTCTCGAATACGCGCCCGCACGCAGTTCGTTGTAAAAATCGACGTACTGACCGTACTCGGTGAACGCGTCGAGACGGTCCTCGATCGAGCCGTTCTTTTCGACGGTGAAAGTGG
>CAMGEK010000003.1 GCA_946055105.1 uncultured Clostridia bacterium | reverse complement strand
GACAGGGCTCGATTGGGATAAGTTTCCACTGATTTGCGTTTCTTAAAAACCGCCCACCGCTTCCGACAGGGCTCGATTGGGATAAGTTTCCACTGATTTGCGTTTCTTAAAAACCGCCCGCCGCTTCCGACAGAAGCGGCGGGCGGTTTTTCTTTGATCTACCGTCTGCAATACGGAACGGTTGGAGGCGTTTTGCCGTCCGTTCCTGCCGTATATTTATAAGGAAAGGACGGTCAATCTTCTATCGATCGCAAATTGCGACAAAATAAGCAAGATCCTCCCGTCACGAATCCGACGTGCGCTTGGAACGCTTCCCCGTAAACTTCTCCAACTTCCGAAACGGAGACCGCGCGGATTCATCTGAATTTCCGCAGTCCTTTCGGCAGATGATTCTTGACGGTTCCGTTCACGATCTTTCCCAATCCGAGCGGATAATCCCCCACGCCGACGACGCACCAGCCGTCGGAAAGCCCGGAACGCACCGTCTCGCCGTGCAGATACGCTTCGCATTCCGATAGGGAGAGGGAAACGAACCGCCGCACCTCCTCCCGTCTGACGCTCATCGCGAGCGCGTGCGCGGGACGGAACAGCTTTCCGTCGAACTCCCCCGCCTCCACGCCCGCGCGGAGTACGCGGAGCGATCCGGTATCGGGCATGCCGTCGGGGAGCAGGTACAGTCTTCCGTCGGGGAGACAGGTCGTCATCCCCGTCGGAACGCGTTCAAAAAAATTCTCCGAAAATTGCGCGAACGCGCGCTCCGCGGCGGCGTTCCGTCGCACGGGAAAGGGACGCACGCTTCCGACCGCCCCCTCCGCTTTGCGCAGAACGGCGCAATAGTGCCCCTCGCCGCGCACGAGATGGGGCATCAGCGTCTCCTCCCGCAGTAAGGTAAAATCGGGGTGTCCGGCGAGAAACGCGGCGATCTGTCCCCCGTTCTCCTCCTCCGAAAACGTACAGGTGGAATAGACAAGCAGTCCGCCCCCGCGCAGACAGGTTGCTGCGTTTTCGAGAATTTCCGCCTGACGGGCGGCGCACCGCGCGACCGCCTCCTCGCTCCATTCGGGGATCGCGTTCGGCTCCTTTTTGAACATGCCCTCGCCCGAACAGGGCGCGTCCACGAGCGCTTTATCGAACCAGAGCGGAAACTGTTCCGCGATGCGGGCGGAATCCGCGTTCGTCACGACGCAGTTGCGAATCCCCAGCCGCTCCACGTTCTGCGAAAGAATTTTCGCGCGTTCGTAAGAATACTCGTTCGCGACGAGCACGCCGCTCCCCGTCATTCCCTGCGCGAGCCGCGTCGTCTTTCCGCCCGGCGCGGCGCACAGATCGAGCACGCGTTCCCCTTCCGCGGCGCAGACCTGCGGCGCGGCGCACATTGCGGACGGCTCCTGACAGTAATACAGCCCCGCGAAATGATAGGGGTGCGCGCCCGCCCGTTCCTCCGCGATATAAAAGCCGTTTTCTTCCCACGGAACCTGCTCCACGGAAAACGGGTTCAGCCGCAGAAATTCTTCGCGGGAAAGTTTGAGCGTATTCACTCTGATTCCGCGCCGTACGGGCAATTCGTAAGAGCGCAAAAAGTCGGGGTACTGCGCCCCCAACTTTTCTTTCATGCGATTACAAAAGGCTTCGGGAAGATTCATACTCCCTCCAACGCCCGTTCGATCGAATCGAGCGGGATAAACGCCGCGCCCGCCGAGAGCGCGTTTTTACACCGAACCCCCTCCGTGCCGCGACCGATATATACGTTACATTCCGCAGGGTGAGAGGTGTATTTCCCGCCCGACGCGAAGATCGCCGCCGCAAGTTTCCGCGAGAGCTCGCTATCGTCCTCGATCTCTTTCGCGAAACAGAATACCTTTCCGTCGAGCGAGCCGCCCTTGTTGCGGCGGTGCATGTTCTGATTGACGAAACGGAAAAATTCCTCGTGCGCCTTCGCCCGCTCCGCTTTCTGCTTTTCGCGGGCGGCATGGTAGGCGTCGCACGCAACGGAGGTCGGCGTTCTGATCTCGAACCCCGAAATCTTTCCGGGACGGATCGCAAAACGGCGCGCCAGCCCCGCGACGGAAGTTCCTTCCCGCCGGCACATCGCTTCGCACACGCGCATCGTGGCGTATGCGTCGTCTACGGCGCGGTGAGGCGTAAATTCCACGCCCAGATCTTCCGCCATCGCCTGCAAGCCGAACTGTCTGGAAAAATTCCCCTCGCGATTCATATAGAAAAACTGCGTGTCGTGAAAGGAAAAATGCAGAGGCGGGAGACGGTAACGTTTCGTTTCCTGTCGCAGATAGTTGACGTCGTTGACGGTCGCGTGCCCGACCACGACGCGGTCGTCTCCCTCCAACAGCGCGCGAATCCGAGGATATACTTCCGGAAAGAGCGGATACGATTTGAATTCCTCGTATTCGTACGGGAGCACCAGCCCCTGTCCGCCCTTACGGTCCGTCAGGTGAAATTTTCCCTTCGGATTGACGAGAATATCTTCCCGTTCGAGCACGTTCCAATTTTCGTCCGTAACGACGTACCCGAACGCGCATATTTTCGCGTCGTGCTTATATACGCACGCGCATTCGATGTCGAAAAATACGTAAACCATTCTCCCTCTTCCGTCTTGCGCGCCGTCAGTTTTTCGCTTTGATCTCGGTCATGCCGCCCATATAGGGACGGAGCGATTCGGGAATATACACGCTTCCGTCCGCGCGGAGATGGTTTTCCAGAAACGCGATGAGCATTCTCGGCGGCGCGACCACGGTATTGTTGAGCGTGTGCGCGAACGCCGCGCCCTTCTCGCCTTTATAACGGATTCCGAGCCGCCGCGCCTGCGCGTCGGTCAGATTGGAACACGAGCCGACCTCGAAATACTTCTTCTGTCTGGGAGACCACGCCTCGACGTCCAGACTGCGGTATTTGAGATCTGCGAGATCCCCCGAACAACATTCGAGCGTACGGACGGGAATCTCCATGGACACGAACAGTTCGACGGTATAATTGTACATTTTTTCAAACCATTCGCAGCTCTCTTCCGGCTTGCAGACGACGATCATCTCCTGTTTTTCAAATTGATGAATCCGATAAATTCCGCGCTCTTCGATGCCGTGCGCGCCCTTTTCCTTGCGGAAACAGGGCGAATAGCTGGTGAGTTTCAGCGGAAGCTTCTTTTCGTCGATCGTCGTGTTCATGAAACGCCCGATCATGGAGTGCTCGCTGGTGCCGATCAGATAGAGATCCTCGCCCTCGATCTTGTACATCATGCCTTCCATTTCTTCAAAACTCATCACTCCGGAGACGACCTCGGAACGGATCATGAAGGGCGGAATACAGTAGGTGAACCCCTTTCCGATCATGAAATCGCGCGCATAGGTCAGAATCGCGGAATGAAGCCGCGCCACGTCGCCCGTCAGATAATAAAAGCCCTGACCGCTCGTCCGACGCGCGCTGTCGATGTCCGCGCCGTCGAGTTTTTCAAGAACGTCGAGATGATAGGGAACTTCAAAATCGGGCACGCGCGGCTCTAAAAAGCGCTTGCGCTCGACGTTCTCCGAGTCGTCCTTTCCGATGGGCGTTTCGGGCGAAATGATATTCGGAATACTCATCATCACCGTTTTGAGCCGCGCGGAGACCTCCTCCGTTTCGCGTTCGATCTCCGAAAGACGCGACGCGTCTTTTGCGACTTCGGCTTTGACCGCCTCCGCCTCTTCCGTCTTTTTCTCTTTCATGAGCGCGCCGATTTTTTTGGAGAGGGTATTTCTCGCGGCGCGGAGCGAATCGCCCTCGTTTTGAAGCGCGCGTTTTTTCGCGTCGAGCGCGATCGCCTCGTCCACCAACGGCAACTTCTTATCCTGAAACTTTTTTCTGATATTCTCGCGCACGACTTCGGGAGAAGTGCGGATCAGATTGACGTCTATCATGGTTCATTACCTCGATTCGTTTTCTTCACCAATTATACAACTTTTCCCGCCGAAAAGCAACGGTTTGTCCCGCAAGAATGCGCATGCGCGGAAATTTTTCGCAAACAGGGCGGCGTTTTTTTTGTGCTTTCCGCAAAAGTATGCTATAATGATACCGTAAAGCGGCGCGCAACGCGCGCGCAGTCAGGGAGGAACTTCCTTTGAGAACCACGAAAACGGAAAAAGAACCCGAACCCGTAACCGAGACGGACGAATCGGCGCGCCCGCACAGATTCTCCGATCGCGTACTCGATACCGCGGAAGTGCGGGACGGAAAAAACAAAGCGCGGAAAAAGCTCATGAAGCGGTTCCGAAAAGCGAAATCCATTCCCGCAGAGGGGGAAGTGGAGCGTTTCTATCCGCCGCTCGAAAAGGGGCTGACGAACGAACAGGCGGAACTGAGATTCAATCAACTGCTGTTTAACGACGTCAATAAAAAATACTCCAAATCGTACGCCAGCATCTTCTTCGGCAACATATTCACGTTCTTTAACCTGCTCTGCGTCATTGCGGCGGTCGCGCTCATCTACGCGCAGGCGGAAATTACGCAGTTCCTGTTCGCCGGCATCTTCGCCTGCAACCTGATCATCGGAATCGTACAGGAAATTCTGGCGAAAAAACAGATCGACAAACTCTCCGTGCTCGTCTCCGCGACCGCGAAAGTCATTCGCAACGGCGTGAAAACGGAAATCCCGATCCGCGAAATCGTCCTCGACGACGTCATTCTGCTCGAAGCGGGACAGCAAGTCCCCGCAGACTGCAAGCTTGCGGACGGTACGGTGGAAGTCAACGAATCGCTCCTGACGGGCGAATCCGTGCCCATCAAAAAACAGCGCGGGGATATTCTGTACGCGGGCTCGTTCATTGCAAGCGGCGCCTGCCGCGTCCGCGCGGAAAAAGTCGGGAAAGCGACTTACCTCAACAAGCTCACGTCCAAGGCGAAGAAGTACAAACGCCCGCACTCGGAGATCATGAACTCCATTCATACGTTCATCCGCGTGATCGGCGTCGCGATCGTGCCCGTCGCGATCGGAATGTTCCTCGTCAACTGGCATACCCTCGGCGGGAGTCTGGAATCGTTCGATCGGGAAATTCTCAATCTGACCATCAAAAAGACCTGCGCGGTCGTCATCGGCATGATCCCCTCGGGCATGCTCCTTCTGACCTCGATCGCCATGGCGGTCGGCGTGCGGCGGCTTGCGAAGAAACAGACGCTCGTTCAGGACCTCTATTCCCTCGAAATGCTCGCCCGCGTGGACGTGCTCTGCCTCGACAAGACGGGCACGATCACCGACGGAAGAATGACGGTCAACGACTGCATGATTCTCAACAACTACACCGATTATTCGCTCGACGAGATCATGGGCTCTTTCCTCGCCTCGCTCGACGACAACAATCAGACGTCCGTCGCGCTGTATAACCGCTTCGGACATTCGACCGCCTTACAGGCGACCGCCGCCATTCCGTTCTCGTCAAAACGCAAACTTTCGGCGGTCTCGTTCGGAGAGACGGGAACGTTCTGTCTGGGCGCGCCGGAGTTCGTGCTCCGCCCCATGCCGCCCCGCATCGACCGGATCGTGAAACAATACGCGCAAATGGGACTTCGCGTGCTCGTCCTCGCCTATTCCCCCAGCCAGATCAACGGGGATAAACTCCCCTCGCTTCTGCGCCCCGTCGCGCTCATCACCCTTGCCGATAATATCCGCTCGGACGCGATCGAAACGATCAAATGGTTTCGCGAGAACGACGTGGACATCAAGATCATTTCGGGCGACAACCCCGTCACCGTTTCGGAAGTGGCTCGCCGCGTCGGCGTGAAGAACGCGGGAAAATACGTCTCGCTCGACGGCTTCACCGACATCGAAGTGGAAAACGTGGCGTCGCAGTACACCGTGTTCGGACGCGTCACGCCCGAACAGAAAGCCGTGCTCGTCAAAGCGTTGAAAAAACAGGGCAGAACGGTCGCCATGACGGGCGACGGCGTGAACGATATTCTCGCCCTGAAAGAGGCGGACTGCGCCGTTTCCGTCGCCTCCGGAAGCGAAGCGGCGCGCAACGTTTCGCACCTCGTCCTGATGGACAATAACTTCCTCAACCTTCCCTCCGTGGTCTACGAGGGGCGGCGCGTCATCAACAACGTCAAAAACAGCGCCGCGCTCTATCTCATGAAGACGCTCTTCATCACCTTTCTGGCGGCGATCTGCCTCGGAACGCAGATCCCCTACTTCTTCGAGACGAACAACATGCTCCTCTTTGAAGTATTCATCGCGGGCGTCCCTTCCACCATTCTCGCCCTGCAACCGAACAGCGAGCGCGTGAAAGGAAAATTCATTCTGTTCGTCATGTCGCGGGCGATCCCGTCCGCGATCACGCTGACGATGGCGGTCATGACGGTTTATCTCGGCAATTATTTCCTTCCGGACGTGTTCGGCTCCTGCTATCAACCCATGCTCCTCGTGGTCATGACCTTTACGGGACTTGTGATGCTGTTCCGGATTCTGCAACCGTTCAACGTTCTGCGCGCCGTCGTCTACGCCGCCATGGTCGCCTGCTGCGTGATTACGCTCGCCGTTCCCGTTCTCGGTAATATCGTGTACACGGGCTGGTCCGAGACGGAGTTCGATATTACCTGCGTACTGTTTATCGTCAGTATTCTGCTCGCGGCGTTCCCCGTATCGCATACGCTGATCCGCGCCTGCGATCTCATGAACAGCAGCGTCGATTGAACGGTCGTATTTCGCGCGAACGACGGTCGTTTACGCAAGGCGCAACGCCGCGCGGTCTACCGAACGCGAAAACAATGACAAAACGCGACCTCGCCTGCGGAACTCGCCGCGTTTCCCGAACGAGCCGATTGTCGGTTTCACCGCGCGCGCAGGATCGGCGTACGAACCCCACGCGGCGTTATCCGAAAAAAAGGAATGAACTACACAAAAAAACGGAGCTTCTGCTCCGTTTTTTCTATTTGCGCGCCTTACGCGGCGCGATTATTTGCGGAAACTGTTGTTGATCGCGGAGACGAGCGCGCGCACGGAAGAACGAATGATGTCCGTATGCGTTCCCGCGCCCCAATACACCGTTCCGTCGCGCTCCACGCCGACGTAGGAGATCGCCTGTGCGAACGAACCGGAAGTCAGCGCGTGCTGTTCGTAACCCGTGAGCGTATAGGCGATCCCGAAGTATTTCTTCAACGCGTTGGACACGGCGTCCAGCCTGCCGTTCCCCGTCGCCTCGACGACCGTACGTTTGCCGTCGCTTTCGATCACTTCCACGCTCGCCGTAATGCCGTCCACCTGCCGATAGTGACATTCGCCGACGTCGAACACGCCGCGCGCGTTGAGGAACTCGCTCTCGAACAGCGCGTACAGTTCGTCCGCTTTGAGCTCCTTGTGCGACACGTCCGAAGCGTGTTTCGCGCAATACCCCATCGCCTCTTTCATGCGGGCGGGAAGCTTCACGCCGTACGCCTGTTCCAGAACGTACCCGACGCCGCCCTTCCCCGATTGAGAATTGATGCGAATGACGTCCGAATCGTACTCCCTGCCCACGTCGTGCGGATCGATGGGCAGATAGGGCACGTTCCATTCGGTGAGCGACTTCTCCTCGCGGTACTTCATTCCCTTTGCGATCGCGTCCTGATGCGAACCCGAGAACGCCGCGAAAACAAGCTCTCCCGCATACGGCTGACGGGGCGAAATGCCCATGCCGGTGAATTTTTTATAGAGCGCGGTGACGTACGGCATGTCGGAAAAGTTCAAGCCCGGCTCTACGCCCTGCGAATAGAGATTCATTGCGATCGTCACGACGTCCGCGTTTCCCGTGCGCTCGCCGTTGCCGAACAGCGTGCCCTCGATACGGTCGGCGCCCGCAAGCAAGCCGAACTCGGAAGCCGCAACCCCGCACCCGCGGTCGTTGTGCGGGTGCAAAGACACCATCACGCTGTCGCGGTATTTCAGATGCTTGTGCATATATTCGATCTGTTGCGCATAAACGTGCGGCATGGCATTCTCCACCGTCGCGGGGAGATTGACGATCGCCTTCCGATCGGGCGTCGGCTGCCATACGTCGAGCACCGCGTTGCAGACTTCCAGCGCGTATTCGGGCTCCGTGCCCGTAAAACTTTCGGGCGAATATTCAAAGCGATAGCGCGCGCCCGCCTCGTCCGTCAGTTTTTTGAGCAGCGTCGCGCCGTCCACGGCGATCTTCCTGATCTCCTCTTTGCTCTTGCGGAACACCTGCTCGCGCTGCGCCACGGAAGTCGAATTATAGACGTGCACGATGACGTTCTTCGCGCCGGAAATCGCCTCGAAGGTCTTGCGGATAATGTGTTCGCGCGCCTGCGTGAGCACCTGAATCGTCACGTCGTCGGGAATGAGATCGCGGTCGATGAGCGCGCGCAGAAATTCGTATTCCGTTTCGCTCGCCGCGGGGAATCCGACTTCGATCTCCTTGAATCCGATTTCAACGAGAAGTCTGAAAAATTCGATTTTCGTTTCGAGGCTCATCGGCTCGACGAGCGCCTGATTGCCGTCGCGAAGATCGACGCTGCACCAGACGGGCGCGCGCAGGACGGCGTCCTTTTCCGCCCAATCCATACAGCGCTCCGGGGGTAAAAAGTATTGCTTGCGATATTTTTCCGTTCCTTTCATCATAACACCTCTCCGATCTGATTTCGCCGCGACGGCTCCGCGCCGCGACGATACAAAAACAGCCCGAACGTCTCTAAGAGACGCGGGCTGCGCGCGGTACCACTCTTATTGCGGAAAATTCCGCCTCTTTGCGGATACTGACATATCCTTCCCTTATAACGGCGGGAACCCGTTTCGCCCTACTCCCGTTCAGGCGAACCGCTCCGCGGCGAGTTCGCTCGCGCTTCCCTGCCGTCTCGCACCGTCCGACGGCTCTCTGAAAGGAAATTTCGCAAGGTACTGTTCCGCATCGTTGCGTTATCTGTTGTTATATAGTAGCACATTTCTTGCGGAAACGCAAGCGTTTTGACGACAAAAAAGCGGAAATTTCTTTCCGCTTTTTCTATCTCCTTTCCGCAGTTACTTGGATTTTACCGCGCCGTGATAAACGGTGACGGACAAATCTCCGTAGGCGTACGTGAACGCAACCGTCGCGCCGCCGTATTTGATACTGCCGTTAAAGGCGGCGTTTCCGCTCGTCATACCCGATTTGCCGAACGTTCCTCCCGTTCCGGCGGTCGGAGTGAACGTCGAACCGATGGTGTCCGCCCAATCGCCGTCGCTCAATCCGAGCGAGGAAACGTCTTCGCTCTTCGCGAGACGGTATTTTCCCTCTCCCGAAACGGAGACGCTGTCGAGCCCGCCGAGAACGTCGGTACTCTTACCCGCGGCGATTCCGCCGCCCGTATAAGAACCCTCGATTTTCCAGGTCGCCCACGTTCCGAGTCCCGTCGTCTTTACCGTCGTAACCGTTACGGTCACGTTTTCGATCCACGCCGCCCAAATCTCGATTCCGTCGAGGCTGTCTCTGTAACGGAGAGAGGTCACGTCGGAAACGAGCGACCATGCGCCGTTTTCGTACAGCCACCAGCCGAACTGCGTGTATCCCGCAGGATTGTAACCGCCGTTTGCGGGAAGGGTATAATCCTCTCCGTTCGACGACCATGCAATCGCCTTCGAACCGTCTGCAAACGCGATATCGCTCTGCAACGCCAGCGTTACGACCTTGGGGCTGTATTGCGCGTTGATCGTCAGATTCTCCGTCACCGTCTCAACCGTGCAGTCCCAGCCCTCGAAGACGTAGCCGCTCTCCGCCGGCGCGACGGGATAAACGACGGGATCGCCGTAATACGCCGTCGCTTCCTCGATGACCGTTCCGTTTCTTCCGACGAACGTTACGGTATAATCGGTCTTGCCCCAATTTGCCGTCAGAGACAGATCGGAAGTAATGCCGGAAACTTGCGTATATTCCGCGCCGTTGCCGTCGGTGAACGTTTTGAGTTCGTTTTCCGTCTCGAAGATCGCGCCGACGGGGAGCGTCAGAACGGTATCGTAAACGTACTCCGCAACCCATACGCCCGCCGTTTCGTCGTAACGGAATCCGTATTCTCCGAGCGAATAAACGCTCGTCGCTTTCACGAGATAGGTATTCGCGCGATACGCCGCGTTCACGGTACAGTCGCCCGAAACGGTTTCGGGGAATTGCCAGCCGATCGCGGTATAACCCGTCCTTTCGGGAACGGCGATCTCCAAAACCTGCGAATAGACCGTACCCGTCGTCGAATCGTAGGCGATTTCCTGCGTTCCGACGGTCTCGCCGTTTCCTATGTAGCTCGCCGTCGCGCGTTTGACTTCGTAATACGTCACCGCGCTCCAATCGGTCGCGTTCAAGGTCTGTTCCATCGTTTCGCGCAGGAACAGCGAAGCGTCCGTCGTCGCGTCGGACGAGCCCGCGTCCATGACGCCGCAAGGATTGCGGTAGGTCAGATTCGCGGAAACCGTGACGATCGAATAAATATCCGTAACGACCGCCAGATCGCGCAGAACGCCCGCCTCGTCCGTTCCGATCGAAACGACGATATCGTTGAGAATTCCGCCCGATATTTTTGAACCGTTGAGCGTGATTTTCCAAGAATCCGAACCGTTCTGCGTATATTCGTACGCTTTGAGGACGTTCGCGACCATCGTTCCGTAATCGGCGGGCGCGGAGTCTTCCGTGCTTCCCGAAGAACCGGTCTGCCCGTCGATGATGTTCGTCAGGAAGCTTCCCATATTAAAGACGAACTTCATCTGATTGAGAATATCCGAAGCGAAATTGTCAAGCGGCATCGCGCGATACAGCACGACGGGCGTATCGTACGTTTTCTCGGAAGTAATCAAGCCCGATTTGCTCCAATACGTCGTCTGCGTGCGCTTGATATAGATCATGCCGTCTCTGATCGTCAGATCGACCGCCGTGTCGCCGTTGATGGAGACTTGATTGAGTTCCTGCACGCCGTCGTATTCGAGGCGCACGTTGAGCCCGACCGCGCCCGTTTCGTCCACGTCCACGGAGATCGCGACGATCTTCACCGTGATCGAATAAAGTCCGAGAATGTTGATCTCCGCGTTTCCGTCGATATAGAAGTTCGTATTGAGCGCGTAGGTATGCGCCGTCTGTTCGCCCGAAATCGGGTCGGAAACCGCATACGTGGCGGACTTTGCGATCGATTTGATCAGCGCGCCCACGCCCGTCAGATTGTAATACCCGTCGAGCGAGGGAACGGTTTTCGTACAGGAATCGGGCGTAGCCGTCAAAGACAGATCGAGCTTTTCCGAATCCCCGTCGGTGTATAGGTTCTGCAATCCGACGAAGGACAGATACCCTCTGCCCGCCGCCGTCACGGTCTTGCCGATCGTGACCGTCAGATCGCTCTCCACGGGTCTCCCGTACAGCATGGAGGAATCGAGCGTGACGGAAAGTCTGCCCTCCGACTCCGCGGTCTCGCGCACGACGGAGATCGAACGGAAAATTCCGAACGCCTGCGCGCTCTCCTCTGCAAGCGGCGCGGACGAACCGAGCAGACCGCCGAGATCGAGCGAGCCGAGCAGATCGCCGAAGCCGAGCGTACGCAACAGACTGTCGCCCAATGCGCGGAGCTGCGCCGTCGTTTCGACGGACAGCCAGCGGTCTAAAAGCGCCGTCTGCAACCATTCGTTCTCGATCCCCGAAACCGCGCCGACGGTGGAAAGCACCGTCATCAGTTCGCTCATGGGCAGATACAGTTTCAACGGATTTGCGTTTTCCGTAAGACGGGAAAGACTGACAAATACGTCGAGTTCGTCGTTTCCGTCCGCGTCGGTAATCACAAGGTCGAGATAGAGATGATCGTCGCCGTCGAGTTTCCCCTCTTCCGCGGTCAGGCTCACCGTCACGTGCGCGTACAGACCGAGATCGAGCAGGACGTTCTTTCCGTCGAGATCGACGTGAACGGGGAAGCTGCCGCCGCTGTAATAATCCACCGCCGCGGAGAGCGAGAACCGCACGCCGCTTGCGTTCGTCACCGCGCCCGTCATCGATATGCTCGCGCTGTCTGTCAGAAGAGATTCCGCCGCCGCCCCGATATAGTCGAGCATCTCCGCGAAATCTTCCGCGTTCAGCATGCCCTCCGTCGGAAGCGCGGGCATCTCTCCCTGCGCGCGCGCCGCTTTGACGTCCGCAGATACCGCGACGCCCGTTCCGACGTAATCCAACTGAAATTCGAGTTCGGAGCCGTCTACGAAGAGGAGTTCGAGCGACAAGCCGCCGAACGTCAGTTTTACGATTCCGTTCTGCTGCGTCGGAGCTTCGATCGACAACTTCGAGAGCGCGCCCGCAAGATCAAGCCCGCTAAGCGCGTCCGTCGCGTCACTCATCGACGCCGTAACGCCGAGAAGTTCTAAAATCCCTTCGAGCGATTGCACCGTCTGCATCGTCGTTTTGCCCGCGATTTCGTTCACGACCGCCGCGACTCTGTTATATACGGAAGTCAACGCCTCGCCGAGCGTCGAGAAATCGCTCCACGCGAGCGACGCGCCCACCGCGCCGTATGCGACCGCCGCGCCGTCTTTGTCTGCGTCTATGATAATATCGTGCCGCGTATTCAGCGCGTTCAACGAAAGTTCGAGATAGACTTCCAAGCCGTCCGCCCAGGAAATCATGCCCTTTTTGACGGACAGAGAGACCGTCTGCGCTCCCACCGTGACGTCGATCAGGCTCTCGATCGCCAGCTTTTTCTCCGCGACGATCGTATAGACCGCCGTAGGAAGCCCCGAAACGTCGACGTAACGATCCCGATCTTGCAATGCGGGAACTTCTTCCGCGCCCGCGAGCGTCACCGTCGCGCCCAGAGCCTGCAACGAGATTCCGCCGTCGGAGACGACGATCTCCAAGTCGCCGAGCGCAAACTCCGTACCGAGCGCGCTCAGAAGCTCCGTTCCCTTGACGGCGATTCCGAGCGAATCGTTCTCCTCCGTCATCTGAATCAGCGCGGAAAAGTCGAGCGACAGGAGTGCGTCCGGAAGAGAGCCGAGATCGAATTCAGGCAGGCTCACGCCGCCGAGCGCCGAGGAGACCAACGCCGCGATTTCCGAAACGCTCGCCTTGACCTTCATGCCGTCGAGGCGCAGATACGCCGTGCCGTCCGCATACGCGAGGGTAAGGTTTTTCGTCGCGCCGCCGTTCCCGAACGCAACCGCGATTTCCGCGGCGAGCGCGAACTCGTTTACGTCCAGCAGGACTTCGCCCGAAATACGAAGTCCGCCCGCAACGTCCGACGAATAGGCGACGGTCGCCCGATAAACCGTATTTCCGAACAGCGATTTCAGCGCGTTCAGATAGGGCATGACCGCGATATAACCGTCTTTCTCCACGGAGAACGCTTCGCCCGCGACGACCGAAATCTTCGCGCCGAGTACTTCCGCGACGACGCCGCTTGTCGCGACGGACAGTCTGACTTCGCCGAGCGCGAAGTCGAATCCGAGCGCGTTCAGCAATTCCGTTCCCTTGACGGCGATATTCAGCGTTCCGTTCCCTTCGCCGACGGAAATCAGCGACGCGAACGAATCGGAAAGCACGGTCGTCAGAAGCGCGCCGAAGTCGACCGTCCCGCCGTCCGTAAGAGCGAAGCCGACCGATTCCGAAACGAACGCGACGATCTCGTCGATCGAACCGCAGACTTTGATTCCGTCGATCGCGGCGTACGCGACGCCGTCCTCCAATCCGATCGTAAGGGATTTTGCGATCGTCGCGCCCTTTGTCACGGTGACCGTGCCCGACGCGCGGGCGTTGTTCAGATCCGCCGAAATGCGCCCCGAGAGCAGATAATCTTCGAGCGGAACTTCAAATCCGACTTCGAGAACGTCCTGCGTGAACAGGTCGATCAACGCGTTCGCGTAAGGGATCAGATCGACCGCCGTTTGCTTCTCCGCGGCGGAAAGCGCGGGAACCGCGCGTTCGCTCGGAACAAGGCCGACGGAGAGCGTCGCGCCGTCCATAAGCGCGATCCGCCCTTCAAGCGATTGCAACGAGGCGACGCCGTCGTCCATGCGGAACGCGAACGACACGGGAATATCCATGCCGAACAGCGTAAGCGTCGCGCTGAGCGTCGCTTGCGTATCGGTTACGGTAAACGAGCCGGCGCCGAGCTGGGAGAGCAGCCGATCGGTATCGAGCGACGCGCCCGAATCCGTCGGAATCCCATCGGGAAGCAAGCCCTGCACGACGCCGAGCGCGTCGGTAACGCCCGCTTTCGCGAGCAGGTTTCCGTAGGAAAGATAGGCGTCCTTCCCGTCGAACCAGACGCCGACGGCGCCTATCTTCGCGCGGACGTCGAGATTGTTCGTATCGTGCGCGTCGAGCGTCACGAGCGCGTTCACGCGCGAACCGTTGAAATCGACGGAAAGATCGTAAGAAGCCGCGCCCTGCAACACGTTCCCGAACGCCTGCGTGAGACAGCCGACCGCCGTGGGGTTCTCGGATACGGGCAACGTTCCGGCAGGTTTATCCGCATACTTGCCGTAATAGGTTTCGTACGCGTCCGACTTCGCTTTGTCCGTATTGTATTCGTAAGTCGTCGTATAGCTCGTCGAACAGCCGACGGAGACGACCATCTTCGCACGGTAATCCTCTTCGATCGTCGAGGACAATACCTGCCAGGTCGAATCGAACGTGTAACTGACCGTAATCGAATTGTACGACGGCCACTCGTCCAGCCCGCCCGTCTTTAACATCTGCTGACGGTAATAATAGGGCGCTTTGTCCCCCTCGGGATTGAGATAGTACGTCTGCGTGTACGTTCCGTCGCCGTTATCGACGACTTCGTCCGCCCGAAGCACCGTCTCCTCGTTGAGAACGTACACGGAAAATTCCGTTGCGGGCAGTCCGTAATTCGCGATGAAATCGGACGAAGTGATATGCGTCGGCTCCTCCGTCGACCAGCTCGTATTCATGCCGTCCCATTCGCTCGCGCCCGTCGCCGCTTCCCGCCATAGCACGTGATCGCCCACGAAACACATCTGTTTCGCCGTCTTGACCAGCGAACTGACGGAAATTTCCGACGTGATCAACACGCCGTCGTCGTATTGTTTGTATGTATCGACCGTTTGATTGACCATCGTATCGACGACTCCGTGCATTTCGGAGTAATAACTCGTCTGATTTTTCAAACGATACGCCATATAACCGAGATTTTCTACCGCCGTATGATCTTTCGGAGTGCTCCCGTCCGTCGGCAATGCATAGCAGACCGTGCCGTTTTCGAGCGCCTCTAACTGCGGATCGTCTCCGCAGCCGATCAAAACCCCCATCGACGCGCATACGATTGCTCCGCTCAGTCCGATTGCGATTTTACGCTTGATCTTCATGTCTCTCTCCCGATACTCCCGTTATGAAATATCCTCTTGTCATGATTTCTCATGACTTTTCTAATTATAGCGATTTTTTATAAAAGGTCAAGCGTGTAACGCTTTTTTATGACGTTTTTTCATAAATTCGCACAAAAAATTCCGCAGACTTGTATCTCTGCGGAATTTTACACACAAAATATAGAAAATCAATAATTTTCGGGTTTCACCTGGAAGTAGGACTGCGGGTGCGCGCAGACGGGGCAGACTTCGGGAGCCTCGCTCGCCTTGACGATCGCGCCGCAGTTCAGGCACTGCCAATAGACCTCTCCGTCTTTGAGGAACACTCTGCCCTCTTCTACGTTTTTGAGCAGTGCGAGATACCGCTCTTCGTGTTCTTTCTCCACGTTTGCTACCGCTTCAAACATGTTCGCGATCGAATCGAATCCCTCTTCGCGCGCGATGCGGGCAAATTCGGGGTACATCTGCGTGTGTTCCTCGTTTTCGCCTGCCGCCGCCGCGCGCAGATTTTCTTCCGTCGTACCGATCCCCTCGATGAGCTTGAACCACAGCTTCGCGTGTTCGCGCTCGTTGCGGGAGGTCTCTTCAAAGATCGCCGCGATCTGGTTGTACCCCTCTTTCTTCGCCTTCGACGCGTAATACGCGTATTTGTTCGTCGCGCGGCTTTCGCCCGAAAGCGCTTCAAACAGGTTCTGTTCCGTCTTGCTGCCTTTCAACTGCATGTTCTGCATCCTCCTTTTGTTTACATATCTCGCATTTGCCGAAAAATTCCAGCGCGTATCCCTCTCCGTAGAAACCTTCCGTTTTTACCTCCGAGAGCGCCCGCTCCACTTCCGGCAAATATACGTCCATGATCCGCCCGCAGGTACGACACCGCGCGTGCGCGTGCGGCGCGACCGTCGCGTCGTAACGGTCGTCGCTGTCCGAAAGTTGCACCTTCCGCACCCTCCCGCTCGCCGCAAACGATCCGAGCAAACGAAATACCGTTCCGCGGCTCGCGTTGTCGTTCATTCGGCGCACTTCTTCGTACACTTCCGTCGCCGTCGGATGATCGAGCGCTTTTAACGCGTCGTATACGACGCGCTTCTGACGCGTCTTCCGTTCCCCCTTGCCTGCCATTCGGGCTCCTTTCTAATGAGATTTGTTCTTATTAAGAGAATAGCATATTTTCCCCCGTCTGTCAAGGGGTTTTGCGGACTTTTTTCGCGCGGAAAGCGTTCGGGCGGTCAAAAGCGTCGATAAAAAATTCCGACGCCGTAAAGCGCCGGAATCGAGAGGCTTGCTTCGTATTGACGCGCATGCGTTCCGCGCGGGCAGAACGGCGTTACGCCTCGTCCGGTTCGAGCGCCGCGGCGTCGTCCGCGTCCTCCGAATTTTCGTATTGGTTGCAGAATTCCGCGAACACCTCGTCCAGAAGCGCGTCGTCGTCCACGATCTCCAACGTCTCGTTGTCTTCGTCGCCGACGAGACGGAATACCGCTACTTCTTCGCCCTCGTCCTCGTCCGCTTCCTCCGCCTGTTCCTCGGGCGTGAAAAAGCAATACCACTCGCCCTTGTACTCGATCGTTCCGACGTGCTCGTAACGGAGCGTGTTGCCCTCTTCGTCGATCAGTTCGACGATATTGTCCTCTTCGTAATCGTTCGATTCTTCTTTCATGCTCATACTTTTTTTCTCCTTTTTTCTTCCCGAAAGATATCCGTCCAGAATGTACGCCGCCGCGATCGAATCCACGCTGTTTTTGCGCTTTTCCCGACGCACGCCGCCCTGAATGAGATCGCGCGTCGCCTCTACGGTCGTGTACCGCTCGTCCTCGGTCACGACGGGGATCTGCGTCGCCTCCCGAAGCGCCGCGATGAACCGCTCCGTCTTTTCCGTCTGCACGCTCGGCGTTCCGTCGGAATTGACGGGCAATCCGCAGACGATCAACCCCGCGCCGCGCTCTTCCGCGATTTTCGCGAGCGCCGCCGCGTCCGTATCGCGGCTTCCTCTGCGCCAATAGGTCTCGCACGGCATTGCGTATTCGTTGAACGGATCGCTGACGGCGACCCCGATGCGCTTGTCTCCCACGTCGAATGCGACGATGCGTTTTTCCATAGTTTCATTGTACCACATTTCCGCGGCTTTGTCCACGGAATTTCACCGTCTGCGCCCCTGTTTTTCAGTCGAAGAGCGACGTCTGCACCGTCGCGCTGAGCCAACTCTCCTGTACGCCCTGTTGCAATCGGTCGTTTTTGCCCACCGTCCCGATCAGAAGGGGCGAATTTTCGTCGTGCAGCGCGATATTTCTCGCCGTCAGCTGCGGATCGGTGTTCGCGTAACAGTACCTGCAACCGTTCGGACAGCTGTCGTACGCGCCGACGTCGCGGCAGGACACGCACAGACAGCCCTGCCTGTTTCCCGTATGACGGACGGAACGGAAGACGCAGCCGTTGGCGTCTCCCACGTCTTTGAGCGTGATACAGCCGCGCTTTTCGATTCCGTATTCGCCGAAATCTCCGTACTCGCCGCACGACTGTACGCGCAGCCGTCTTTCCGCCGCAAGCGCGCCGAACCCCTTCGCGAGCGTCCGTTTCTCCGCTTCGGACAGGGGCGTAAGTTCGGGCATGGTGCGCCAGAGCTTATGATACGCCTCTACAAACCCGATCACGCAACGGCTCACCGACCCCCCGATCGCGTCCGCAAGCGCGGCGAACCGCTCGAAATGCCGTTCGACCGTGTAGCGTTCCGTCAGCAGAACGGGATCGTACCGCCAGACGAGCCGCTCTTTTCCGACGATCGCGGAGAGCGCTTTCAACGTCTTTACCGACTCTTCGTCGGGGGGAATATTCGGTTCGAGATCCGCCCCGTACGCCGTGACCGTATAAAAACAATAGACGCGGAACCGCGCGCAGATTTCTTTCATATACGGCAGAATCGGAGCGTAATTCTTGGAACAGAACACGATCGCGTCCACCTTTTCCGGCGTGAGTTCGTACCTCGTCACGACGTTCGGAAAGACGGGGTTGCGCGTATAGACGAATCCCTCTTTCAGGCGGTTGAGAAACCAGCGCGTATAATGATTGACGACGTCCGTTCTCCATCCGACGTTTACGATCATGTTCCACCTCTCCGTTATTGTACCCTTTTTCGCGGCGATTGTCAAGAGAGATCAAAGACTTCGGGCGCAAACGGATCGGTCGGTCGTCGGGCGCAAAAAAACGGGTGCGGCGATGCCGCGCCCGTTTTTTTCATCGCCCGCATTCCCTGCGCGAAACGCAAGCGACCGCCCGTTTTGCTCATTGCTCGGCGCTGTTTTTGACCTGTTGCAGTTTTTCGTCGATCATGTCGTTCATCTTCTGCGTAAATTCCGCCTGACTCTTTTTGACGAGACAGCGCGCTTTGTAGCTGTTCGCCACGACGAGCGCGCCGCCGACCGCGCCGAGCACGAGTCCGAGACAAAACATCTTTTCCATTCTATCCTCCCGACGGGATTTCCCGTCTCTTATAGAATGTGAAAATATCCTTCGCTTATTCTCCGCGCTCGCTGCGCAATTTTACCAATTCCGCTTTGAGCCGCTCGTTTTCCTTTCGCAGATCGATCGCGAGACGGGAATAGAGCGCGTCGATCTCCCGTTCGAGCTTGCGCTGTAAAAAACTCTTTTCTTCGGAAATCCCTGCTTCCTTTGCCGCCTTTGCCACCCGTTCCGGCTGTTTCCGCATGAGATTGCGGTACTTGTTCTGCATGCGGAGCATCAGCCGTCCGTCGCCGTCGGAGACGTTCATGATCGCCTTCCGCACGGACATGCCCTTGCTCTTTTCGGTCAGAACCGCTTTCAGCATGGCGTCCGTCTCCTCCTCCGTAAACGGTCGGATCACGCCCGCCTGCAAATTCTTGCCCTTCAAAATGCGGTTCACGCGCTCGTCGGACGTGCTTTTGAGAAAATTATAATAGTAATTGCGCACGCTTCCCTTCGCTCTGCCGTGATCGCGTCCGTAAGTCTCGAAGAGATAGGAGAGCGTTTTCCCTTCGTTTTTTCCCGTGTAGATATATTCGATCAATCCCGTCGCTTCCTCTTCCGTGTAGCCGTTGATTTTGTTCATAACGCCACCTCTGGAAAAATTGTTGACATAATTTTGTCAGTTTATACATCTAATAACTTATGCGGGTTTATTTTTTGGCGGAAAAACCTTGCGCGCTGTTCGTAAACGGCGCGCATCTCGGACTCGTCGATCTCTTTGAACGCTCCGCAGAGCTTCGGACGGAGGACGGTCTGTTCCTCGAACTCGTGCCGTCGGGAGAGTTTCTTCCCGTCCGGTTCCGGTTCGACGAAGAATTTTTACTCCAACCGCCGCCGCACGTCAGTCTGTACTACCTCTCCGACGGAGTCGCCGTTTATGCGGACAGCTTTCTCCGCGCCGACCAATCGCTCCGCGTTCTCTGGCAACAGAGATTCGGAAACGCCCTTCTTACCCTCTGCCTGCAAGGAAAATTGCAGCTGAGCGTGGAAACCGAGCTCGGATTTCACCTGCTCGACCTGCCCGATTGCCTGGAAAAAAGCGCGGTGCGGGAACTGAACGGGCTGTTCCTGATCGAGAGCGAGAGCGCGTTCGCGCTCGTGGATCGCAACGGAAAGGCAGTCGTTCTGTCGGAAGGAAAAGCCGCCGTCCGCGGAGACGCGCTCGAAGCGGACGTCCCCTTTCACGACAGCCTCGGTCATACCGCGCGTTGCGTCTGGGAGAACGGCTCGCTCGTCTCCTGTACCGTGCGCGCGGCGCGCGAGCCGACCGAAGCGACCTATGCGCTCGCGCTCTTTGAAAGCGCGCTCGTCGGAGCGGACTGCGCGCCCTATCTCTCCCCCGCTCTGCGGGAGAAAGCGCCCGTCCTGCGGGAGTATCTCGGCGATTTCCGTTCGGTCGTCATAACGGCGGAACGCGACCGCGTCGGGCTCGTTTTCCCGCGCGCCGAACGCGTTTACGACGTGCGCTATTTCCGCGTCTCCGTCAGCGACGGAAAAATTTCTAACATTCTTCCCGAATAAGACGGCGAGCGCCCCGACGACCGAACCGTCGCGATATTGCATATTCAAGTCTTTTTGAAACAGACGACGTAAAAGGATAGCGAGGGTTCGCTATCCTTTCTTTTACTTTGAAAACACAAGACTTTCCTCGTAACGTATGCTACGCTTTGATAATATTTTTCCACAAAACGCAACCGTCCGATAACTTGGAATTCAACGAATACAAGCTTTTATAAATTTAATAGGCACGTCCATTCTTTCTGCAACTTGTTCCGGCGTCATACCGCTATCCAAAAAACGTCTGCAAACCGTTTTTATATTTTCAGCAATCTCTATAATATGCTTATCGGGATCGTATATTCTGACAACTCTCTGTCCCCAAGCATGCTCCTTAATAGGATGAACGTATTCCACGTCGCACTTTTTTAGTTATCAACAAAATCATCGAAATGATCCTCTTCAAAATAAATCTCCGAACTATTGCTACCAAATGAAATATTATCTGTTCCTATAAACGCTTTCCAGCTTTCAAGCGTTTGTAACGATAAACCGCCCGTCAAGATCTTATTTGCTCCAAAGTCCGTAACTACATGAAGTCCAAATACCTTTTTATAAAATTCTACAGATTTCTCAATGTTTGTTACCACGAACATTGGATTTCTAAATTTCATTTCAAATTCCTCCGAAAATTTTTATTGATCGTTGAGTTTATTATATAACAATAATTTGTTTCATTCAAGTTTTTCATGCGACAAACGAAAGGACCGTCGACAAGTTTTTTCAACTTGCGACAGCCCTTGACTCTGAATTTACAATTTTCCGAAAAATTCCCTATGGGGATTGCGGTAACCGTCCTCTCTCGTTTTTCCATTTCGCCGCATGCGCGCGGCCTCGTCTCTGTGCGTCAATAGCGGTTGACGACGACCGATTTCACGACGATCGGCTCGACGGGCACCTGATAGGTCGCGGGAATTTTCGATTCGCGCACCTGCGGTATGGGATCGTAACCGTTGAGCGTCACTCTGACCTCTTCCGTGAAACCCTCTTCGTCGTTAAGTCCTTCGATATACGCGCTGATCGCCGTCAGAAGCCCGTTTTCGCCGCTCATCTGGTTCTCGTAATCGGAAGCCATGCCGAATACGCAGTACTGCTCGTCCAGCGTAGAGGACGACGAGCCCGTATAGGTGTAGAAGAGCGACGTCGCGCTGTTATACTGATACAGGCAGTTTTCCTGATACGCTTCGCCGTCGTTTTTCTTGCCGTCGTCGTTGCGGAGCGTCGTGACGCGGGTATTGTCGTCGCCCTTGGAGGTATAATACATGACGAGCGCGCCCGCGGAATGGGTATATTTGCTGCCGGAGACCAATTCCACGCCGTTCTTCTCGAACTCTCCGTAAACGGAATACAGCGGCGTACGGTTCTCTTCGGAGAAAAATACCGATTGCGTGAGCGAAAGATCTTTTACCGCCGAATAATAGTCCTTTTCAGTCAGTTCGCCGTTCGAATAGGTATAACCGCCCGTATAGAGCCCGCTCGAAGTGTAATCGTGCACGCACAGCCCGTCGAAATACTTCGCGTCGGCAAGCTCGATGAAGTGCTGAACCGTTTTCGGCGCGGTCTTTCTCGACAGCGTGTAGTCTACCTCGTAATCCTTTCCGTTGAACGTATAGGTTATGGTAATCTCGGGGCGGTCGGTCGTACAACCCGTAAGCGCCGCCGACGAGCAGACTGCAAGCAACGCCGCCGCGGCAAGCGCCGTTTTACGCATGATTTTCCCTTTCACTGTAATCCCTCCTTACGATCGCTTCGCAATGATTCCTCTTTATTTTACCTGTATTTCGCCATTCCGTCAAGTGCTTTTGCGCCGTTGGCGGTGAAATCTTGGAAAATTCGTCCGTTTCGACGCTTTCCGACGCCCGCGCTTTCCCTCTCCGTTAGATCGCCGTTCTTCATCGCGCCGATAAACGCCGCCCTTCCATTCCGAAGAGCTGATTTCCGCTTCCGCGCTCTCCCTCTCCATTCCGAAGAACCGATTTCCGCTCCCGCGCTCTTCTGTACGACACAGACAAACGCCCGTCTCAGAACAGCAGCCGTCCGCGCGCTCCTGCGCTCTCCCTCTCCGTTGCGATCGCCGTTCTCCGTCGCGCCGATAAATGCCGCCCTTCCATTCCGAAGAACCGATTTCCGCTTCCGCGCTCTTCTGTACGAAACAGACAAACGCCCGTCTCAGAACAGCAGCCGTCCGCGCTCTCCCGCGCTTTCCCTCTCCGTTACGATCGCCGTTCTCCGTCGCGCCGATAAACGCCGCCCTTCCATTCCGAAGAACCGATTTCCGCTTCCGCGCTTTCCCTCTCCATTCCGAAGACCCGATTTCCGCTTCCGCGCTCTTCTGTACGACACAGACAAACGCCTGTCTCAGAACAGCAGCCGTCCGCGCGCTCCCGCGCTTTCTCTCTCCGTTGCGCAGACGACGGTATTTCCGACGGTCGCACGACGTTCGGGCAACAAAAAAACCCGCTCGAAGGAACGGGTTTGTTTTGCGTTTGTTCGGAATTACTCCATAACGGCCGTAGCGCCTGCTTCTTTGAGCTTTGCAACCGCTGCTTCCGCATCCGCCTTGGGAACGGCTTCTTTGAGAACGCCCATCGTCTCGACGGCTTTCTTCGCTTCCGCAAGTCCGAGCCCCGTGAATTCGCGGACGACTTTGATGACGGCGATCTTGTTCGCGCCGATCTCTTTGAGAACGATGTTGAACTCCGTCTTTTCTTCCGCTGCGGGAGCCGCTTCCGCGCCTGCCGCCGCGCCTGCCGCCGCTACGGGAGCCGCCGCGCTTACGCCGAATTCCGCTTCGAGCGCTTTTACAAGGTCGTTGAGCTCAACGACGGTCATTGCTTTTACTTCTTCAATCAACTTCTGAACATCCATTTTAGATTCCTCCTGAAATTTTTAATTTTTGTTCTGCGCGATGCTGTTCAATACATACGCCAGATTTGCGATGGGCGCCTGCAAGCAACCCAACATTTTCGCGATCAATACCTCTCTCGAAGGAATCGCCGCGAGCGTCTTCACTCCCGCCTTGTCCACGTATGCGCCGCTTACGTATGCGCACTTGGGAACGATCTTCTCTTCCAGCGCGGGATTTTCCTTGACTGCCTTGGCGAAAATGGAGCATGCGCTCGTCTCGTCCGGACAGAATACCACGGCGGTCGTGCCGTTGAGGTCGTTATCGAAATCTTTGACGCCGAGTTCGTCGAACGCCTTTCTCACGAGCGTGTTCTTATAAACTTTATACTCGCTGTTAGCGTTTCTGAACCGGTTCCGAAGATCGGTGACTTCCGCGACGGTCAACTTATTGTAGTTTGCAAGCACAACCGACTTGCTCCCTTCGATCTTGCTTTTGATCTCTTCTACGATCGCCTTTTTCGCTTCTAAATTTGCCGACATGTTTACCTCCTGAAAGCGCAAATGCGCCCGATTCCGCGCGCCCGATCATCGGTGCGCGTATATAAAATGCTCCGTACCGCAGAACGGCACGGAGCTCTCCCGCCATTGCGCGGGTTCACGACTCTTTACCTGAGCGGGCAAAATTAAGCGTTTCCACGCGCCCGCCGTCTGCGGCATGAAATTTTACCGTTATAGTATAGCGGTTTTTTGAACGAACGTCAAGCGTTTTTCGTTCAGATTTTGTTATAATTGACTTTGACGCCGGGACCCATCGTACTCGTGAGCGATACGCTCTTGATATACTGTCCTTTCGCCGCCGCGGGTTTCGCTTTCACGATCGCGTCCATCAATGCGTTGAAGTTCTCCGAGATCTTCTCCGCGCCGAAGCTCTTCTTACCGATCGGGCAGTGAATGATCGCCGTCTTATCCAGACGGTATTCCACTTTACCCGCTTTCACTTCGGCGACCGCTTTCGCGACGTCCATCGTGACCGTTCCCGATTTGGGGTTGGGCATCAAGCCCTTGGGACCGAGAATACGACCGATGCGTCCGACGACGCCCATCATATCGGGAGTGGTGATCATGACGTCGAAATCGAACCAATTCTCCGTCTGAATCTTCTGAATCATCTCTTCCGCGCCGACGTAATCCGCGCCCGCAGCCTGCGCCGCGTCCGCTCTCGCGCCCTTCGCAATGACGAGCACCTTCTTGACTTTACCCGTTCCGTGCGGCAATACGAGCACGCCGCGAACCTGCTGATCCGCCTGACGGGGATCGATCCCGAGACGGACGTGCAGTTCGATCGTCTCGTCGAATTTCGCCTTCGCGTTTTCGAGCACAAGCCCGACCGCCTCGTTCGCTTCGTACGCTTTGGAGCGGTCGTAAGCCTTTACGCTGTCGGCATATTTCTTACCGTATTTCATGAATTATCCTCCTCGTGGTAGTTGCGAGAGGCTCGCCTCTCTCCCACTTCTTTATATTTAGTCCTCGACAGTAATTCCCATACTGCGCGCGGTTCCCGCGATCATGCTCATCGCGCTTTCCAGCGACGTGCAGTTCAGATCGGGAAGCTTGGTCTTTGCGATTTCTTCTACCTGCGCCTTCGTGAGCTTCGCCACCTTCGTCTTGTTCGGCGCGGCGCTGGCGGTCTCGATTCCGCACGCCTTCTTGATGAGTACGGGCGCGGGAGGCGTTTTCAGAACGAACGTGAACGAACGGTCCTGATAGATGGTGATGACGACGGGAATGATGAGCCCCGCCTCGTTCGCCGTTTTCGCGTTAAATTCTTTCGTAAAGCCGGGAATGTTGATTCCGTGAGGGCCTAAGGTCGATCCGACGGGGGGCCCGGGGGTGGCTTTACCTGCGGGAAGCTGCAACTTGACGACCGCGGTAATCTTTTTTGCCATAATAATCCTCCATTTGCGTGGTGCTTGCAAGGCGACGAGCGTTAAAATTTGTCGCCTCTCCCACTTTATTCACACGTCTTTCTTTCGTTCGGACGTCGTGACCTGTTTGTTTTATGCGGGTTCTCCCGCTCGAAACGAACGCGTTACTCTTCCTGTGCGGGAATTTCCACCGCGTCCGCCTGTATTTTCTGCATCTGAACGTAATCCACTTCCACGTCCTGACTTCTGCCGAACATGGTGATGTTCACCTTCGCGCGCTGCGTCGCGTCGTTGAGCTCCTTGATGACGCCGATGAAGCCTTCCAGAGGTCCGTTGTCGATGGAAATGCTGTCTCCGACAGCGAAATCCGCGTCTACCACGTAGTCTTCGAGGTGCATCTTGCGGATCTCGTCCTCTTTCATGGGAATGGGACGCCCCTGCGGGCCGACGAAACCCGTCACGCCGCGCGTGTTCGTGATCAGATACCAAAGCTGGTTGGAATAGATCATCTTGATGAACACATAGCAGGGAAGCAGTTTACGTTCGACGACTTTCTTCTTTCCGTTCGCCTTCTCTTCGATGGTCTGTTCGGTCGGAATTTTTACGTCGACGATGTTGTCGCTCAGGTTGTTGTTCTCGATCAAGCGGAGCAGGCTCTCCTTCACCATCGCCTCGTAACCGGAGTAGGTGTGGAGAATATACCACTTGGGTTCGCTATCCGTCGTAGCCATATTCTTACGTCGTTCCTCCCCAAGTCGTGATTAATTCGAGCAGCGCGCCGAATCCGGAATTGACCGCCGTCGTGATCACCGTGAACACGAGAACGATAAAGAGCACCACGCCCGTCGCCTTCAACGTCTTGCCGAAAGACGGCCAGGTAACGCGTTTCAGCTCGGAAAACGTCTCTTTGAACTTCCTTCCCATGCGGACGAAGAAATTGGGTTTTTTGTTCTTATCCGCTTTCTTCGCCTTTTTGACGGGTTTCTGCTGAGCAGGCTGCGCCGCGTTATTCTCCACGGTATTGTTTTCGTTGCTCTTAGCCATAAGATTCCTCCCGATGGGTATTATAGGAAATTACTTGGATTCCTTATGAACGGTGTGCTTTTTGCAGACGGGACAGTATTTCTTCAATTCGAGACGATCGGGATCGTTGCGCTTGTTTTTGAAACTGTCGTAATTTCTGTTCTTGCACTCGGTGCACTCGAACGTAACCTTCATTCTCGTCGATTTCGTTGCCATTTGTCGAAAACTCCATACAAAAAAATTGCACCCCCTTTCAGGTGCGTACCCGAAGTTTACCACGTTTCAGACGGCTTGTCAACCGTTTTTGACGACGCGGATCAAAATTTTTTTCTTTTTCCCGAAAACTTTTTTCCGAACGGTAAAAAAATCCCGATTTCATAAAAATTTGCGCTTGACAGAACGGCAAAGATGCGCTATAATGGACGCATAAATCGGTACTGTGAACGCGACGCAGGAATCGCCTAGCGGTATGGCGTCAGCTTCCCAAGCTGATTCCGGCGGGTTCGACTCCCGTTTCCTGCTCCAAATCGAGAAAGCCCCGTCGGGGGCTTTTTTCTTATCAATCGACCGCTCCGCGGAGAACGCCGTCTCCGCGGAGCGGTCTTTTTGCGCCTCGATTCGCTTTATATCATGCGGATATATTCGCCCAGCGCGGGCAGCTCCTCGTCCGTCTGAAACGCGCAATACGCTTGGAGCAGCCTCAGCGCGCGCTTTTCGCCGTCCGGATCGGGCGTTCGGGGCGTTTTCCCGACCGCCGCGCGAAGAACGCGGTAAGTGCTCGCGCTGGCGGGCGTTCCCGCGCCGCACTCCGAACAGAAAAACGAACCGCTCGCAAAATCGAACCGCGGTCGTTCGTCGGGCCTTTTCCCGCACGACGGACATTCCCCGACGGTCACGGGATACCCTGCGAGCGCGTATGCCTGCGTCAGAAAGCGGACGAGCGGAAAGGCCGGCTCGCCCGAAGCCATTTCCCCGAGCGCCGAGACCGCCGCGATCAGAAGCCGCGCGTTCACCATGCCCTCGTACATCAGTCGGTCGCAGACTTCGCATACCGCCGCCGCCGCATAGTATGTTCCGACGTCCTCCCGCAACGCATAAAACCCGTCGTGCAACGACGCGGAGACGACCGTGTTTCTGCCCGCGCGTTCCGCAAAAACGTATTCGGCAAAACAAAAAGGCTGGGCGGCGAATTTCAGCTTCGCGCCCGCCTTTTTCACTCCCTTCAACGCCGCGCCGATCTTCCCGCGCTCTGCGGTCAGAAGCGTCGCCATCCTGTCGTTTTCTCCGTAATCCGTCGCGCGCAGCAACAGCGCGTCCGTCTTCCATTCCATCTTCCGTTTCCCCGTCCGACCCTTATTTCTTGTTTTTCAACTGTTGGTACAGCATGTAATAGTTGAGGCTTCCCGTCTTTTCAAACATCTCCCAGGCGAGTTCGCCCGCGTCCTTCTCCCCATTCTTCATACCCGCAGTATGCGTAATCCGCCGCGGTTTATTCCTCGGAGCGGTATCCGAATTCGCGCATCAGCCCTTCCCGATCCCGCCAATTCTCCCGCACTTTGACGTACGTCGTCAGAAACACTTTGCCGCCGAGGAATTTTTCCATATCCTTTCTCGCGAAGGACGCCGCCTCTTTCAACGCTCTCCCGCCCTTCCCGATCAGAATGGCTTTATGATTGCTCTTTTCGCAGACGACGTCGAGATTGACCTCGTACACGCCGTCCTCCCGCCTGCGGAATTCGTTGACGAGAACCGCCACTCCGTGCGGAATCTCCCGATCGTATTTCAACAGAATCTTTTCCCGCATGATCTCCGCGATCATGAATTTTTCGCTCCGATCGGAAACGACGTCCTCCGAAAAAATCCGCTCCCCCTCGGGCAGAAGCGCGGCGAGCGCGTCTTTCAGCTTCCGTAAATTTTTACCCTTCCGCGCGGACACGGGGTACACGTCCGCGGTCACGCCCGCCTCGCCCAACCGTTTCGCGTCCTCTGCGATCCGTTCCGCGGGCATGATGTCGATCTTCGTGTACGCCACGATCATGGGCGCCGCCGACTGCACCTTCTTCATCAGTTCGACGTCGTCCGAAGAGACGCCGCCATGTCCGTCGTGAACGTACAAAATCACGTCCACGTCCTTATAGGAGGTCTCCGTCGTGCGCATCATAAGATCGGTGAGCGCGTTGCGCGCGCGGTAGACGCCGGGCGTGTCCACGAATACGAACTGCCTGTCCGCTTCGTTGAGAACGCCGAGAATCCTGTCGCGCGTGGTCTGCGGTTTGGGTGAAACGATGGAGACCTTTTCCCCGACCAATACGTTGATCAGCGTGCTCTTGCCCGCGTTCGCCTTGCCGATTACAGCGATATATCCGCTCTTCATTCCTCTCTCCCGAGATTCATTTTATTGAGAATCTCCTCTTCCTTCGCGCGCATCGCGCGTTTCTGCTCCTCCGTCTCGTGATCGTACCCGAGACAGTGCATCGCGCCGTGCACGGCCAAATAATTGAGCTCGCGCTCGTAGGAATGTCCGTATTCCTCCGCCTGTTCGCGCGCCCGTTTTTCGCAGATCACGACGCTTCCGAGAAACAGCCGTCCCTCTTCGTCCAGCTCGTCGTCCCGCCCCTCCGAACGGACGGGCTCGCCCGCCGTCAGCTCCATGGACGGAAAACTCAGAACGTCCGTCACCCGATCGATCGCGCGCGTGCGCGCGTTCAGACTTCTGATCTCTTCTTCGTCCACGACGAGCAGTTCGAGCGCAAGTTCCGCGTCCGTTTCCACCGACGCGGAGAGCGCCGTTTCCAGATGTTCCCGCGACCGTTCGGACAAATCCTGCGCGTCGAGATGAAACGCATGCGAACGTTCTTTACTCATCGACCGATCCTCCCCTGTTGAAACGGATTGCGGGGTATTCCACCCGATGATGATGCACGCCCGAAAGCGCCGCGACGAGCGTCTCCCGAATGGTCGTCAAATCGCGCATCGTAACGTCGCAGTCTGCGAACTGATCGAGATCCATGCGCTCTTCGATGAGAGAACGCACGACTTTTTCCACCGTTTCCGGCGTGCGCTCTTTGAGCGACCGCACCGCCGCTTCCGCGGAGTCCGCGATCATGACGATCGCCGCGACCTTCGTGTGCGGCGTCGGTCCCAGATAGGAGTAATCCTTCACGTCCGCGTCGCCGCCCGAAAGTTTCATCGCCTTCGCGTAGAAATATTTGATGGGCATGGTGCCGTGGTGTTCCAGCGCCACGTCCGCGAATACCTGCGGCATGCGGTTTGCGATGAGCAGGTCGTATCCGTCCTTCGCGTGAGAGCGGATGATGTCCGCCGAAAGTTCGGGCGTCAGCTCGTCGTGAATGTTGTAATCGGTCTGATTTTCGGTAAAACAGTCGGGCTGTTTGAGTTTTCCGACGTCGTGATAGTAGGCGCAGGCACGGGCGAGCTCCGCGTTCTCGCCGAGCGCGAGCGCGCACGTTTCCGCAAGCTGCGCCACGATGAGCGAGTGATTGAACGTGCCGGGCGCTTCCGTTTTCAACCGCATCAACAGCGACGCGTCCGTGCGCGTAAGTTCGCGCAGACGGAACACCGTCAGACAGTTGTACATGCGCTCGAACACGGGCATGAGCGCGAGCGCGAGTACGGACGAGACGAACGATCCGAGCACGCCCCACGCGGCCGAGGTCAGTTCCCGTTTCCAGCCGCCGTCGCCGAACGCGGGCAATCCGAACAGGAGAATGATGGCAAGCGTGGGAATCGCCACGATCACGCCCGCCGCGATCAGTCCGCCGCGCGTCTTGATTCCGCCCGCCACGAACACGGAGAGCGTGCCGCAGACGAAACAGAGCACGAGCGAATAATACATCTCGTTCGTCGCGCCGACGATGGAAAAGTTGTTGGTATAGGTATCGATGAGGAACATCATCAACGCGAATACGAAGTTGAACAGGATCGCCTGTCTGCGGTTGAACAGGAACACGCTTAAAAGCGCGATCAGAGCAAACGGACGCGCGTAGATGTCCACGAATCTGCCGAACACGTAGCAAATGACGATGACGAGAATGAAGAGAGAAAAGAGAAACGCCACGTTGCGCGCGGCAAAAATGAAATCTCTGTCCTCAAAATAAAAGTAGTAATAGAGAATACAGCAGAGCAGAAAGGTACAGACGATCAGAGACAGTACGCCGGAGATATTGTTCCGCATATATTCCGTCCAGCCGGACGGATTGTTGATAAAAATCATAAGCAGGATCGCCGCCAACAGGACGAGATAGCACAGAACGAATACGATCGCGCTCCGCGCCGCACGCAACGAGTTGTTTCCGTTATGTCCGCCTTTCATTTTCTTTCTCCTTTGCCGCGGCGTTCGTCGGTTTCATACGCCCGCACGATCCGCATGACCAGCGGATGCCGCACGACGTCCCGATCGGACAGCGTACAGACCGCAATCCCCTCGACGTTCTTCAAAACCCCGATAGCATGTCTGAGCCCGCTCGTCTTTCCTTCGGGAAGATCGGTCTGCGTAACGTCGCCCGTGACGACCATTTTGCTCCCGTCTCCGAGCCGCGTTAAAAACATTTTCATCTGTTCCCGCGTCGCGTTCTGCGCTTCGTCGAGAATGACGAACGCGTTCGACAGCGTTCTGCCGCGCATGTACGCAAGCGGCGCGACTTCGATCACGCCCTTTTCCATGAGCCGCGAATAGGTTTCGGGACCGAACATCTCCTGCAACGCGTCGTAAAGAGGCCGGAGATAGGGATCGACTTTCGTCTGCAAATCGCCGGGCAGAAATCCCAGCTTTTCCCCCGCCTCCACCGCGGGGCGCGTCAGTATGATCTTTTCGATCTCCTTCGCCTTGTATGCCGCCGCCGCGAGACAGACCGCAAGATACGTCTTTCCCGTTCCCGCCGGTCCTACGCCGAACGTGACCGTGTGTTTCTTGACGGCGGAAACGTATTCTTTCTGCCCCACCGTCTTGCATTTTACGGGTTTCCCGCGGAACGTGACCGCCACCACGCTCTTCATGACCGTGCCGACGTCGGAAGCGCGCCCTTCGCGCGCCAATTCGATACAGTAGAGCAACGTTCCTCTGTCGATCCGTTCCCCCGCGTCCGCTACGGCGAGCAGGCTCTCCGCAACCGCGCCGCCCGTCGCCGCGTTTTCCCCCTCGAATAGAATCTTCGTGCCTTCTACGCGCGCAATCAGTTCCAATTCGCGCGCGATCGTATCTAAATTTTCATCGAAAATACCGAGCACCGAGCGCAGTCTTTCCAGATCGCCCGTTTCGACTTCGTATTTCGTCCGTTCCGTATCCGACCTCCGTCATCAAACGAGATTCATCGCCGCGGTGACGCTCGCTACGCCTTCCACCAGCCATCCCGTATCCGTTTTTTCCACTCGCGCGTCGCGCAGTTCCCCGTACTCGATCTCCGCCGCCCGCAACGCTTCCTCGCCGGAAACCGCCGCGTACACGCCGCGCACCGCCGATGAAAGGCGTACCCGCGCGATTACGATGACCGACCGCGTTCCTTCTCCGACCGCCTCCGTACAGTCCACGAGCGTGCGCCCCGCTTCCACTTCCTCTCCGACCTCGACTTTGAGCGTTCCTCGCAGGACGACCGCTTCCTCCACTTTCCCCGCGCAGGGAGAAAGCAACGGACCGACGTGCGTCTCCGCGTCGTCGCTCACCCGCACTTCCACCGTGAGAATCCCCCCAGACCGCGCGAACGCGCAAAAACTCACGCCGGGAAGAGCGAGGATTTCGGCGGTCAACGCCGAAGCGTCCTGCGGAAAGGACGAGTACCGCGTCACGCCGCCGCGACTGAGAATCTCCGTCACTTCGTCGCGGTAATACGCGCCGTTGCCCGTCACGTCCACGCGCAGAACGCGCGTCTGCGCGAACCAGACCGTTCCGAAAAAGAGCGCCGCGCCGACGATCGCGCCCGCGCGCCGTTTTACCGCCGCAAGCAGACGCTCGCCCCCGCGAAAGCGTACTTTTTCTACATTATAGCACGAACCGCGTAAAATTGCAAAAACTTTTTTCACGTCTTTTGAAGCAACCTCGACGAAAACGGCGTTTTTCCGCGCTTCGCGCACGGAAAATACGCAGATTCCGGCTTTTGCAAGCTTATCCGCCGCGCGGTACGCCCCGATCCCGCCGACCGTCAGTACCGTCCTTCTCAACATTCTTCCCGTTCCACGCGCACGATTTTCCCGATCACCGACGCGTCTCCCGCATAATATTTTCCGATACTCAATCCTTCCCCCTCCACGACGACGCGACTCTTTTTTCCGAGAAATACGATCCTCTGCGGCGAAAATTCCCCGATTTTTTTGACGTTCTGAAAATATCCGCCCCTGCCGTCCACCACCGTATATTGCACGCGGAATGCGTCCCATTCCCCCTCCGCGCCGAGTTGTCTGAGTATTTCGGAAAACAGTCTCATACTTTTAATAGTGTATGCAAATCCGCTCCGTTTTAACACCGATCGTTCGTCCGCGCGCCCGCCGCGCCCATTCGCGCGTATTTCGCCGATATGCGCCGTGACTTTTTTTCGTCGAACCTTTTTTGAGCGAAACCTTTCCCGACGCGCGCCGTTGCCTCTCTTGCCGAACCGCGCGTGCCGCCTCTTTTAGCGCCGTGCCGCGCGCCGTGACTTTTTTCCGTCTCCGCGCCCGCCGCGCCCATTCGCGCGTATTTCGCCGATATACGCCGTTTTTTTCCGTCCAACCTTTTTGAGTACAACCTTTCCCGCCGCCGCGCTTTTCCCCTCCTCTCGGTATCGTCTCCTCCCCTCCGTTCTCTCACCCGCCGATTCGCCGAGCCGTCGTCGCGCGATTTCGCCCTACGGCGACGGGCGCGAGATCGGGCGACGACGTGTAACTTACGGGGCGATCAGTTTTGTATTTTACGCTTCGGACAAACTTTCCGCACGAAAAAAGCGCGGCAGAAGCCGCGCTTTCCGTTCGGACGAATCCGATTAAAGCTCTGCGAAATATTTGATCGTTCTCACCATCTGGCTGGTGTAAGAATTCTCGTTGTCGTACCAGGAGACGACTTTCACAAGCGTCGTGCCGTCGCCCATGGGCATGCACTTCGTCTGCGTAGCGTCGAACAGGGAACCGTAGGTGATGCCGATAATGTCGGAAGAAACGAGTTCCTCTTCGGTGTAGCCGAAGGAAGCGGAAGAAGCGTCTTTCATCGCCTTATTCACAGCGTCCTTGTCCACGTCGCCTTCGCAGATCGCGACGAGCTGCGTCAGGGAACCGGTGGGAACGGGAACGCGCTGCGCGCATCCGTCGAGAACGCCGTTGAGTTCGGGAATGACGAGCCCGATCGCCTTTGCCGCGCCCGTGGAGTTGGGAACGATGTTGACGGCAGCCGCGCGCGCACGGCGAAGGTCGCCCTTGCGGTGAGGTCCGTCGAGAACCATCTGGTCGCCCGTGTATGCGTGAATGGTCGTCATATAGCCCTTCTTGATCTTGGCAAGTTTATTGAGCGTGTCCGCCATGGGAGCGAGGCAGTTGGTCGTGCAGGAAGCGGCGGAAATGATCGTGTCTTCCTTCTTCAAAGATTTTTCGTTGACGCTGAATACGACGGTGGGAAGATCGTTGCCCGCGGGAGCGGAAATAACGACTTTCTTCGCGCCTGCTTTGATGTGCGCTTCCGATTTCGCCTTGGAAGTATAGAATCCGGTGCATTCGAGAACGACGTCTACGCCGATCTGTCCCCAAGGGAGATTCGCCGCGTCTTTTTCCGCATAGATCTTAATGGTCTTGCCGCAGACGGTGATGGTGCCCTCTTCGTCGTTCGCGGAAACGGTGTCCGCATGCTCGTATCTTCCCTGAGCGGAATCGTATTTGAGCAGGTGCGCCAGCATTTTGGGGCTGGTGAGATCGTTGATCGCGACGATTTCATAACCCGCTGCGCCGAACATCTGTCTGAATGCGAGACGACCGATACGACCGAAGCCGTTGATTGCAACTCTTACGTTTGCCATGTTAAAAAAATCCTCCGTTTAGAATGAAAATTTCCGACGCGTTCCGCGCCATACTAACGGGTTTATTATACCACGCTTTTTCGCGTTCGTCAACGTTTTTTCGTACAAAAAGCGCAAGGAAACGAATTCCCGTCCGTTTTTCTCGCGCGGCGCGGCGTTTCGGGCGAAATGCGCTCTCTTCGGGTTCTTTTCGGCGACATTTTTCTTAAAAATCCGTTTTTCTGCAAAAATCCCCCCGTCCGCTCTTGATTTTTACGAAAAAAAGATTTATAATAAAAGAAAAACATCGGAGGAATCTTTATGCCCTTAGTCACCACAAAGGAGATGTTCAAAAAAGCGTACGAGGGCGGCTATGCCGTCGGCGCGTTCAACGTGAACAACATGGAAATGATCCAGGCGATCGTCGAAGCCGCGAACGAATGCAGATCGCCCGTCATTCTGCAAGTCTCCGCCGGCGCGAGAAAATACGCCAACCCCGTTTACCTCAAACACCTCGTTCAGGCGGCGGTCGAAACGAACGACATTCCCGTCGCGATGCACCTCGATCACGGCGCGGACTTTGAAATCTGCAAAGCGTCCATCGACGGCGGCTTTACTTCCGTCATGATCGACGCCTCTTCCAAGCCTTGGGAAGAGAATATCGCGCTCACGAAAAAAGTCGTCGAATACGCGCACGATCACGGCGTCGTCGTGGAAGCGGAGCTCGGCAAACTCGCCGGCGTTGAGGACGACGTGAAGGTGGAAGCGCACGACGCGATGTTCACCTCTCCCGACGAAGTGGAGGAATTCACCTCCCGCACGGGGATCGATTCCCTCGCGATCGCGATCGGCACCTCCCACGGCGCGTATAAATTCAAGCCCGGTCAGGATCCCAAACTGAGAATCGACATTCTCGAAGAGATCGGCAAACGCCTGCCCGGCTTCCCCATCGTACTCCACGGCGCATCCTCCGTTCCGCAGGATCAGGTCGCGATCGTCAACGAGTTCGGCGGCTCGATGCCCAACGCGATCGGAATTCCCGAATCCGAGCTGAAAAAAGCGGCGAAGCTCGCCGTCTGCAAAATCAATATCGACTCCGACCTGCGCGTAGCGTTCACCGCCGCGATCAGAAAGCACTTCGCGGAGCACCCCGATCACTTCGATCCCCGCCAATACCTCGGCGACGCGCGCGTCAGCATGAAGGCGATGGTCAAACACAAGATCCTGAACGTGCTCGGCTCCGCCGACAAGGCGTAACCCCGCGCCGAGCGGTTATCGCAGACTACACGCGCCTCCGAAAGCACGTCTTTCGGAGGCGCGTTTTTCCGTCGGCGTTTTTGTCAAAGGATCGTATATTATCATTTTTTTGATCCTTATACTTCTCTGCTCACGGCGCGCTTTTCATCTTTTGTTTTATCAATTGAATCTTTGTTTTTTCTTCGTTTCAAATTCTTTTTGCGCGATAACTCCGTTGTAGCGGTTTTGCGCGGGGAAAGAAAACCCGACTTGTAAAAAGTCGGGTTTTCCCTTTATGGGCGTTGCGGTAAAAGCGCGGGGAACTTCCGTTTCAATCGCATTTGAATCCCGTGGATTGAGGCGCGGCGCGTCTTTTCCGACGGTTGCGCCCTTTCAATCGTACAATTTGAATCCCGTCAGATTGGTCAAGCCCGCGTAACTGAGCTTCGTCGTAACGACCGATCCGCCGCGCGAGACTTTAACGGTCACTTCGTCGCCTTTCCGCACGTTGAAAAGCACGTTCTTGATCATATATTCGCGCGTAATCACGACCTCTTTCCCCGCCGTGCCGTTATGCGTAATCTGCATGGAATAGATGACGTCGCCGTTTTGCAGTTTTTCGACGGAAACGCCCGACACGCCCGTTACGGTCACCGTCTCGATCTTTCTCCAAATCCCCGTCTCCGGTTCCCGCACCGCGGTACTGTCGGAAAGATTCGTCGTAATTCCCATCATCGCGCACAGCGCGCCGCGGCAGGACGAGGACGCGTTGTCGAGGATATTCTGCGTGATCGCAAGCACGAGATTGGCGGGTATGGCGTACCCCATTCCGTACACGTCGTCATCCTCCGATCTGGCGTTCACGATCCCGACGAGTTTCCCCTCCGCGTCGAAGAGCCCGCCGCCCGAATTGCCGTGATTCACGGACGCGTCCGTCCGCAGAACGAGACGTTTGACCGCCGTCGCTTCGTCCGTAACCGATGCGACGGAGATATATTCCGCGTCGACGGAGACGACGCCGCGCGACACGGAGATCCCCTTTCCTTCGGGATTTCCGACGGCATAGACGGGATCGCCGATCGCGACCGCGTCCGAATCGGCGGCATAGATCACCCGCAGATCCTCGTTCTTCAAAAGCGCGTTGTTCTCGACATGGAGTACGGCGACGTCGTATTCCTTAGAACCGCCGACAAACGTCGCGGGAATTTTTTTGTTCTCCGTCTCGTTGCCGTACAGAAACAGATTGATATTGTCGCTGACGTGCGTAATCTTCTCGTTTCCGATGCTGTTGCCGTCGTAGATTACGTGATAGTTGGTGATGACGTCCGCGCTCCCGTTTTGCGCGTCCAGGCGATAGATCACCCCCGAACCCGTACTTCCCATCGTGACGGTAGAAGAACTTCCCGCCGAACGCTCGGTAAAGGTACACCATACGCTGACGGTGGAAGCGAGCGCGTCCTGCACGGACGAGGTCGGCGGATCTTCCTCCGCGACTGTTCCGCTTCCGAACAGCGAAGCCACCCACTCCGACTCCGTTCCGTCAAAGCCGAGCGACTGCGCGACCTCGTACACCGTCTCCGTGGTCGCGGGATCGTTGTCGGCGATCGACGCGTTCAGATCGCAGCCGCAGACGGTAAGCGCGACCGCCGACAAAATCGCGGTCAGCGCAAAAAATTTTTTCTGTTTCATACCTTCCTCCCAACCGTTGAACGATTCCTTCTATTATATAAACGCGCCGCGCAATCGTTTTTTTATCATATCGTGAAAATCAGATGAATTTTTCTCGTTTTCGACGAAAAACGGGACGGTCGCGTCTATCCGTTTTATGATTTACGGATATTATATCATATTTTTTCCGAATTTTCAACAGAACGCCGCAACTTGAAACGCGCGGAATATGATTTTATCGGAACGCACCGCCGACCGCGCACGCTCCCGCCGTTTCCCCGACCGACCGCGCCCGCCCCGCCGTTTCCCCGACCGACCGCGCCCGCCCCGCCGTTTTGCGCGGAAAAGAGGGACGGAGCGTCGCTCCGTCCCTTTTCCGCGATCAAAGATCGTCCGCGTCCTGAATGGGTTTATCGTGACAATCGTCCGTGACGACTCCCGTATAACTCCCGAGCGAATCCTCTCCCGATCGCATGTCCGCGCCTCCGGTCAGACGACCGGATTTCCGTGCGCCCCGCTTCACTTGCAGTCCTGCGTATCGCCGTTCTGCTTTTTCGATCTCGTTCCGCCGTTCTTCACGTTGTTCGCGTTGTTTTTGTTGTTCTGAGCCTTTTTCATAAATTCTCCTTTTTGTAAGGGAGATGAAGCTCGACTTCACCCTGAGACGCTCCGCACAGCGGACAGATCTTCCAGGCTTCCTTGCTCGTGTGCATATAGCCGCACTCGCCGCAGATCCAAAGCATCGGTCGCTCCGCTTTATAGAGAGAGCCGTCCTTGAACGCCTCGTACAGATATTCGAAGATAATTCTGTGATTTTCTTCGACCTTTGCCACCTGCTCGAATTTGAGCGCGATTTGCTCAAACCCCTCTTCCCGCGCGATTTTTGCAAAGTCGGGATAAATTTTTGCGTGTTCTTCCCGCTCGTCGTCCGCCGCAAACCGAAGATTTTCTTCCAGCGATCCCGCATGATAGGGGTACCCTGCGTCTATGCGTAAATTCTCTTTGCTTCCCGCATATTGCTGTATCGCTTCAAAAAACACTCTCGCGTGATTGGTTTCGTTTTTCGCGATCGTACGAATGGTTTCCGCCAGCGCCTGATAGCCTTGCTGCGTCGCCTGTCTCGCCGTAAGCTGGTATCTCATACCCGCCTGCGATTCTCCCGCGAATCCTCTCGCAAGATTGATCAGCGTCTCGGATTTTTCAAATTCCATCTACTCTTCCTCCCTTACGCCATTATTTTGGACGGCTTTTCGTTTCGCTATACCCGCAAAGAAGAGGAAAGTTCTGCCACGAACGCGTATAAAGAAGCCCTCGCGCGAAGTGCGAGGGCTTCTTTCCGTTACTCTTCCTTTTCTTTCCCGATTTCCTCGGTCGGCTCGGCGAGCGGAGGTTCGTCCGTCTCGGTCGGCTCGGCGAGCGGAGGTTCGTCCGTCTCGGTCGGTTCTGCAAGCGGCGGTTCGTCCGTCTCGGTCGGTTCTGCAAGCGGCGGTTCGTCCGTCTCGGTCGGTTCTGCAAGCGGAGGGCGAGGTCGCGCAGGCTCGAAAAAATAAAATCTGCGGAGCAACCGCACGAACAGCGGACGTTCCGCGGACGGTTGTTTCGCTTGCCGTTTCTCTCTCCGTTTCGCCTTTACGCGCTCCACTTTCCGACGAACGAGAACGGACACGATCGCGGTCAGAATTTTCAAAAAGATCGTGACGACGGAGAGAATCGCAAAGGTGATTTCAAACGCGGTCGGCGCGTTCACCGCCGTGACGACGGAATAGACGGTAATGCTTACGGCGAAGAGAGAAAAGACGATCTTCATCCAGCGATAAATCTGATTGATCCGTCTCTTCCACTCCTTCCCCGCGCCCGCAAAATAACGGATCGCCGTCGCGATCGCATACGCCGCGTTGACGACGGAAAGCCCCGCGTTGATCCACAAATATCCGTCTCCCCGCGCGATGCGCATGGCGAGAAACGCGCCGTACACGCCGACGGAGATCATTTGTCTGAAAAAGTCGATACGACGGAACATCTCCGCTACGATCGCGCGATCCCGTCGGCTCTGTTCGTTCATGCCCCCTCCGAAACGCCCTCCGCGCGTTTCCGCGCGGAGGGCGATCCCATTCGCGTTATTCTTCTTCCTCTCCCGTGATTTCCTCCGGCGGAAGATCCGCCGCCGTCTCTTCGGGCGCGGTCACCTCCGCGGTTTCGTCGCGCTCGGTGATCGCCACCGTCGCCACCGTTCCCCCGCGGACGTTCATGATCCGCACGCCGCGCGTGTTCCTCCCGATGCGGGAAATGCTGTCCCCGTGCATTCTGATGACGATGCCCGCGGACGAAACCAGCATGACGTCCAGATCGTCCCGCACGAGTTTCATATTGACGAGTCTGCCCGTCTTTTCGTTAAAGACGCCCGCTTTGATTCCCTTGCCCGCGCGCGACTGCAAGCGGTAATCGTCGGGATTCGTCCGTTTTCCGTATCCGTTCTCGGACACCGTCAGAATGTCGAATCCCTCGCGCAACACAAGCATGTCCACGACGTCGTCGTCTTCGGAAAGATTGATCGCGCGGACGCCCATCGTATCGCGCCCCATCGGACGGACGTCCGATTCGGAGAAGCGGATACATTTGCCCGACCTGCTCGCCACGAGAATTTCGTCCTCCCCGCCCGCGAACTGTACGGAAATGAGCTCGTCGCCCTCGGTGATCTTGATCGCGATCTTTCCGCTGCGCATGATGCGTTCAAATTCGCTCGTCGCCGTCTTTTTGATCAACCCGCGCTTGGTCGCCATGACGAGGTAGCCCGTTCCGTTTTCATAGACGGGAAGCACCGCCGCGATCTTTTCGCCCGCGTTGAGCTGTACGATATTGACGATCGCCCTGCCCCGCGCCGTCTTGTTCGCCTCGGGGATCTCGTACCCCTTGATCGAATAGACCTTGCCGAAGCTGGAAAAGAGCAGTATGTCGTTATGCGTCGAACAGACGAACATCTGCTCGACGAAATCGTCCTCTTTGGGCTTGTGCCCCGTCACGCCTACGCCGCCGCGGTTCTGCGCGCGGTATTCCGCAACGGGCAGACGTTTGATGTACCCGCCGTGCGTCATGGAGATGACGACGTCCTCTTCGTCGATGAGGTCGGCGTCGTCGATTTCGCCGTAATCGACGGAAATCTCCGTCTTGCGCTCGGAGGGATATTTCGCCTTGATCGCGATGAGATCGTTCCGAATGATCTCGAACACGCGGCTCTCGTTGGCGAGAACGTCTTTCAGATCTGCGATGGTCGCCTGCAACGAGGCGAGCTCGTCGCGCAATTTCTCCACTTCGAGCGAGGTGAGCCGCTGTAACCGCATTTCGAGGATCGCGTTCGCCTGTTTTTCCGTCAGTTCAAACGCCGCGGTCAGTTTGCCCGTCGCGTCGAATTTATCCTTCGACTCCTTGATGATCCGGATCACCTCGTCGATGTTCGCAAGCGCGAGTACCAGACCTTCGATGATATGCGCGCGTTCCTCCGTCTTTTGCAGATCGAAGCGCGTTCTGCGGACGATGACTTCTTTCTGATGTTCGAGATAATAATGCAGAATCTCGCGCAGATTGAGCACTTTCGGTTCCGTGCCGTTCTCGACGAGCGCCAACAGAATGATTCCGTCGGAAATTTGAAGATTGGTGTGTTTGTAGAGGGAATTGAGCACGACCTGCGCGTTCGCGTCCTTCTTGCATTCGATGACGATGCGCATGCCGTCTCTGCCCGACTCCTCGCGTATATCCGAGATGCCTTCCAGACGCTTATCGCGTACCATGTTCGCGATCGTTTCGATGAGTTGCGCTTTATTGACCTGATAGGGGATCTCCGTGACGACGATCCGACTGCGGACGTTCGCGCCCGTGCCGTGCTCCTCGATCTCGCATTTGGACCGAATGACGATACTGCCCTGTCCCGTACGGTACGCCTTGCGGATTCCGCCGCGCCCCATGATGATGCCGCCCGTCGGAAAATCGGGCGCGGGAATATAATTCATCAGTTCGTCCACGGAGATCTCCGGATTGTCGATCATGGCGATCGTTCCGTCGATGACTTCCGCGAGATTGTGCGGGGGAATGTTCGTCGCCATACCGACCGCGATTCCGTCCGATCCGTTGACGAGCAGATTGGGGAAGCGCGCCGTGAGTACCGCGGGTTCCATTTCGTTTCCGTCGAAATTCGGGAAGAAATCCACCGTCTCCTTGTCGAGATCGCGCAACATCTCCGCCGCCAGCTTGGACAGCCGCGCTTCCGTATAACGCATCGCGGCGGGGGGATCGCCGTCCACCGAACCGAAGTTTCCGTGCCCGTCTACGAGCGGAAAATTGATGGAAAAATCCTGCGCCAACCGCACGAGCGCGTCGTAAACGGAACTGTCTCCATGCGGGTGAAATTTACCGAGCACGTCTCCGACGATACGCGCGCACTTGCGGTATGCCTTGTCGTTATACAGTCCCATTTCGTGCATGGAATACAGAATCCGTCTGTGTACGGGCTTCAATCCGTCCCGCACGTCGGGAATGGCGCGGCTCTTGTTGACCGCCATCGCATACGCGATGAACGAACGTTTCAGCTCGTCGTCCACCTCGACGTCGAGCATCTTCGTCATTGCAAGCGTTTTTTTGAACTCCTCGGTGAGTTCCGGGCTCGTTTCTTTCTTTGCCATACTTTCTCCTGATGATGCGCGCTCCCTCGTCTTTCTTCCCGTCCTGCGGCGGGCGCGGAGCTTCCTTGATCAATGATTTGCCGCCGCTCAGATATCCAGATCTTTGACGAGCGTCGCGTTTTCTTCGATGAACTTGCGGCGCAGAGCGGGGCTCTCGCCCATGAGAACGGAGAACATCTTATCCGCCTCCACCGCGTCCTTCATGCTCACGCGGACGAGCGTGCGCGTGGCGGGATTCATCGTCGTGTCCCAGAGCTGATCGGTGCTCATTTCTCCGAGCCCTTTATACCGCTGATACTCCACCTTGTTGTTGTTCAACGCGTCGTACGCCGTCTTTTCTTCCTCGGAATACAGATATACGTCCTCTTTGCCCTTGACGCTCGCCTTATAGAGCGGCGGCTGCGCCGAATAGACGTGCCCGTGTTCGATGAGCGGGCGCATATAGCGGAACAGGAAGGTCAGAAGCAGGATTCTGATGTGCGAGCCGTCCACGTCGGCATCCGTCATGGAGATGATGCGGTCGTAACGCAGTTTGCTCTCGTCGAAATCGTCCAGAATGCCGCACCCGAACGCCGTGATCATCGCTTTGATCTCCGCGTTTTCCAGCACGCGGTTGAGCCGCACTTTTTCCACGTTGAGAATCTTTCCGCGCAGCGGCAGAATCGCTTGGAAACGGCGGTCTCTGCCCTGTTTCGCCGTACCTCCCGCCGAGTCGCCCTCGACGATATAAATCTCGCACAATTCGGGACGCTTATCCGAACAATCGGCGAGCTTCCCGGGAAGCGTGGTGCTCTCCAAAACCCCCTTTCTGCGCGTCAGTTCCCGCGCGGAGCGCGCCGCGTCCCGCGCCTTCTGCGCCGTAATGCAACGCAGAACAAGCTCCCGCGCCTCGGAGGGATGTTCTTCGATATAGGTTCCGAACCGCTCCGCCACGCACTTGGAGACGAACGTGCGAATAAAGGAATTGTTGAGTTTGTCCTTCGTCTGCGACTCGAACTGCGCGTTTTCCAGCTTGACGGAGACCACCGCCGTGATCCCCTCCCGCACGTCCTCGCCCGTCAGACGGTCGTTCTCTTTGAGAATGTTCAGTTTTCTGCCCGCGTCGTTGATGACCTTCGTGAGCGCGAGTTTCAAACCCTCGACGTGCGTGCCGCCGTCGATCGTGTTGACGTTGTTCGCGTACGAATAGATGACTTCGTTGTAGCTGTCGTTATATTGCATCGCGACTTCGCAGGAAGTCGTTCCGTCCTGTTCTTCAAAATAGAGCGGTTCGGGAAAGAGCACTTCTTTCCCCTGATTGAGCTCCGCGGCGAGCTCGCGGATTCCGCCTTCGTACAGAAATTCGTCCGCGCGCGCCTTGCCCTCCCGTCTGTCGGTCAGCGTGATCTTCAACCCTTTATTGAGAAACGCCAGCTCTTTGAGCCGCCCTTTGAGCGTGTCGTACTTGAATTCGACCGTCTCGAAAATTTCCGCGTCGGGAAAGAAGGTGACCTTCGTGCCCGTTCTGTCAGTATCGCCCACGACGGCGAGCGCGCGCTGGGGCACGCCGCGGTTATAGACCTGTTTATACACGTGACCGTTCTGATAAACTTCCGCTTCCAGCCATTCGGACAGCGCGTTGACCGCCTTGACGCCCACGCCGTGAAGCCCGCTCGATACTTTATAGCCCGAATCCCCGCCGAACTTTCCGCCCGCGTTGACTTTGGTGAACACGACCTCCACCGTCGATACGCCCTCTTTGGGGTGAATCGCCGTCGGAATCCCTCTGCCGTTGTCCTCCACCGTGCAGGAGCCGTCCGCGTTGACCGTCACGTCGATCCTGTCGCAATATCCCGCGAGCGCTTCGTCGATGGAATTGTCCACGACCTCGTGAACGAGATGGTGCAACCCCTTTTCATCCGTTGAACTGATATACATGCCCGGGCGCTTGCGGATGTGTTCCAATCCGTCGAGCACCTGAATCTGTTCGGCGCCGTAAGCCCCCTCTACTTTTTCTGCCATATGACCTCCCTGTCTTTCCCGAAGCCGCCCGAAGGCGTCGCGAAATCCGTGCCGCGACGCGGAGTTTTCCTCCGCGCGATTTTTCTTTTCGCTATTATACCATAGAATTTGAAAAATGTACAGTAAAATCGCAAGTTTTTCAAACTTTTTCCGCTCCACACGCAAAAAAAGGCGCGTAAATCGCCTTACACGCCTTTTGATCCGTCGTTCAGTCTCCGCACATTACCGAAGCCGTTCAGCCGTCACGGGGCAATTAAACGCGCCCTTCCTCTTCCGCCGCCCGCGCGCGCTCCGCAAAAAACCGCTCCGCAACCTCCCGCAGTTCGGAGGTCGTCCGCACCGAAAAGAACGTGCGCTTCCACTCCGCCGCGCCCTCCGCGCCCTTCGTATAGAACGCCGCCGTCTTGCGCATGAACACCGTCGCGAACCGTTCCCCGTACAGCTCCTCCGTGCGGGAAAGCTGGGTGAAAAACAGCGTTTCGAGCGGCGGCGGGGGCGTGCCGAGAATCTCGCAGAACACGCGCGGATCGGCGAGCGCCGCGCGCGCGACCATCACTCCGTCCGCGCCCGTTTCGCGCATCGCGCGCTCCGCGTCGGCGCGCGAAAACACGCCGCCGTTGGCGATGAGCGGAATGGAGACCGCCTCTTTCGCGCGCGCGATCTCCGCGTAATCCGGCTCGCCCGCATAGATCGCTTCCCGCACGCGACCGTGAACGGTAACCATGCACGCGCCCGCGCCCTCGCACAGCCGCGCGAACTCCGCGGCGATACGGTCGCCGCGACGAACTCCGACGCGGAATTTGACGGAAATCCGCTTTCCGCTCTTCACGCAGGAAGAGATCACGCGTTCCGCGAGCGGAAAGTTTTCCAGAAGCGCGCTTCCCTCGCCGTTATTGACGATCTTGGGCATCGGACAGCCCATGTTGACGTCGATCAGGTCGAAGGGCGCGAGCGCCTCGCTCTCGCACGCCGCGCGCATGATCTCGGGATCGTTTCCGAAAATCTGCGCCGCCTTGGGCGTCTCTTCGCCGCTCAACAGCAGTTCTTTCGTGTTTTCGTTTCCGTACCGCAGTCCTTTACAGCTCACCATCTCCGTAAACGTGAGCCCCGCGCCGAGCCGCGCGCACATGGCGCGGAACGGCTGATTGGTGTACCCTGCGAGCGGCGCGAGCAATACGTTGTTCGGAAGCGTCAACCCCGCGATTTCAAGCCTCTTCCACATCGCGTTCCGACCGCTCCTCGTACGCGCGCCGCTCTTCCTCCGTCAGCGCGGTCACGTCCTTTCCGTCCGCGCGCGCGAGCGCTTCGAAGACGGAATAGCGTTTCTGCATCTTCTTCACGGTATCGAGAAGCGACTGCTCGCAGTCGGCTCCCGCCGCGCGCCCCAGCCGCACCGCTTGCATCAGGTAATCGCCGAGCCGCGCGGAGACCTCCGCGCCGTCGCCCCGCTTCGCCGCCGCCGCGAGCGCGTCGTACGCCTCTTCCAGCGCCGAACGGAGTTCTTCGGGCGTTCCGATCTTCCAGCCGCCCTTTTCCATACGCTTTGCAATCTTCTGCGCGCGCAGAAGGGCGGGAAAACACTGCGGAACGTCGTTCACCGCGTCCGAGAACGTCTCCTGCCGCTTTTCCTTCATCTTATTTTTGTCCCACACGGAGAGCGCGCCGTCCGCGCCCGACGCCTTGTCCGAACCGAAAACGTGCGTATGGCGGGTGATGAGTTTTTCCGTCACTTCCGTCAGGACGTCCGTCATCGTGAAATTGCCCCGCTCCTCTTCGATGAGCGTGTGGAACGCCGCCTGCATGAGCACGTCGCCCGCCTCCTCCCGCATCTTATCGGGATCTTTGCAATCGATGGCGTCCGCGAGTTCGTACGCCTCTTCGATGAGATTGATGCGAATGGATTCGTGCGTCTGCGCCCTGTCCCACGGACAGCCGTCGGGCGCGCGCAGCCGGCGCAGAACCGCCAGAAAATCTTCGAGATCGTACCGCTTTTTCTCCAACAACGGCGCGTCGTACACGACGATCGCCGAAGCGTAATCGTACCGCTCGGCGCGGTCGGCTTCATACAGCGCGATCGGCTTCGCCTCGCCCCCGCAGATCAGACACGCGGGCGCTTCGTCGCCGAATTTCTCCGTCAGAAAGAGTTTTACGTCGCCCGCCAGTTCCTTTCCGTCCACGTCGTACACGACGAGCGGGAGCGACGGCTTGCTTTCGCTCAGTTCGTAGGCGGAAACCGCGGTCACCGCCCCGAAAATCCCCGCTTTCCGCGCCGCGGATGCGCCCTTCGTCACGCCCTCGATCGTTTTCACGTCCTTCCTTTTACAGAGCAGCGCGGCGCTCCCGTCCTCGCTCACGCCGCCGTCCACGCAGTAACAGAGATCGCAACCCGCCGCGCGCCGCACGACTTCCGCCGCGAGATTTTTTTTCAGAGTCTCGAAATTGCGGCTCTTTTCGTAAAGCCCGTCCAGCGTCTCAAACGCGATTCCCGCCTCCCGCAGAGAGTCCGCAGACCGCGCCAGCCCCGTGCGCAGAACGACTTTATCCGCCGTTCGCGCCGCTTCCAATCCGCGCGCCGCGACGTCTCCCTTTTCGACTCCCAATCCGACGATCGTAATCATACTTCTCTTCTCCTCGTTTGCTTTCCCGTACAGTATAATACAAATCGAGGAAAAAAGCAACCGGATACGAGGCGGTCATCGCGATCGCCGCGCCTCCGACGGACAGCGCGGGATCGGGCAGCAGCGCGAGTTGCAGAACGAATTTGACCGCGATCGCCGCCGCCATCGCCGCCGCGGCGTACTTCGCTCTCCCCATTCCCGTGAGGCATGCCGCGAGCGTCTGCACGCACGGGAGCGAGAACGCGGAAAACGCGCCGATTCGCACGAGCGACACGAGCGTCGCCGCGTCCGCGGGCGAGAGCGAGGAATAGAGCGCCCGCACCGTAAAGGGCGCGAAGAAAAACAGAAACAGCGCGCAGGGCAGCGAGAGCGCAGCCGTCACGCAGAGCGCGAAGAGCGCGCGACGCCGCCCCTCCTCGCGCTCCCCGCGCGCAAACGCTTCGGACACCGCGGGCACGATCGCGGCGGCGAGCCCGTAACACACGCTCGCGGGAAGATTGATCAGCGCGACCGCTCCGCCCGAAAATAAGCCGTACAGCGTCACCGCGCGATCGGTATAACGGGACAGCAGGCGCACGATGAGCACGCTGTCCACCGTCTGAGAAAGGGGCAGCAGCGCGGAAGCGAACATGACGGGCGCCGCCGCGCGCACGATCTCCCCGCCCGCAACCGTCCGACAGAAGGGCATGCGGCGTTCTCCGCGATAGCGCAACGCGAGATACCCGAGCGCGACCGTCTCGGACAGCGTCACCGCGATCAGCGTAAACGCGACCGCCCTGACGGGATCCTCCCGATAGCGCAGCGAGAAAAACAGTCCGACGGCGGCTTTGACGACCTGTTCGAAAATTTCGGAGAGCGCCGTCGGCGCCATGTCGTTGCACCCCTGAAAATAACCGCGGAACACGGCGATGAGCGCGACGAGCGCGACGGACGGCGCGAGCGCGTAATAACAGACGGTCAGGGCATGCTCCCCCTGCGCGGCGCTCAGTACGGGCGCAAGCAGTACCATGACCAGGGTTCCGCAGACGCCGAGCAGAAAAAACATGCCGAGCGCGGCGCGCACCGTCGCGGCATGCCCGCGCCCCTCCGCGCGCTCGCGGGCGATCACGCGCGAAAACGCGGCGGGAATTCCCGCCGAGGAAAACGTGAGCAATACGCAAAAAAGCGGATACGTCATCTGGTAGAGTCCCATGCCGTATCCGCCGAGCAGATTCGCGAGCGGGATTCTATAAAGCGCCCCGATCGCCTTGGCGGCGAACCCGCCAAAGGAGAGCACCGCCGCGCTTTTGAGATAACTTGCGTGTTTCATTATGTACGCGCGGGACTTCCGTTCCGCACGCCGCGCTTTGCGCGGACTTCTCCGCAGACGGCGCGCCTCTTCCGCAAAAGATTCGGAGCGCGACCGTTTCCGCAAAACTCACTCAAACTGATTGGCGATGATGTCCGCAGTCAGACGCGCGAGCTTCACCGCGGAAGCCTCCATCTTCGCGCCCTCTTCCTGCGAGAGGAGCGCGACCGCGCCGAGGCAGTCTCCGCCCGCCACGATGGGAACGATGACCTGCGCCGTAACGGTCAGTTCGTTTTCGCCCGTAAGCGGAATGATGTCGCCGCCCTCCGCAAGATTCGCCAGATAACTTCTGCGCGAGCGCATGATTTCCGTCAGTTCGTCCGAAACCGTCTTGCTCACGAGCGCCTTTTTTCCCTGTCCGCAGGCGTGCAATACGCCGTCCGTATCGCAGATGACGGCGAGATGCCCGCTCTGTTCGTTCAGCGATTTCGCCGTTCCCTCCGAAAGCCGCTCGATGGACGCGATGGGCGAATATTTTTTCAACATCAGTTCGTCGCGATCGGTGAACAGTTCGAGCGGATCGCCTTCGCGGATCCGAAGCGTGCGGCGGATCTCCTTCGGAATCACCACTCTTCCGAGCTCGTCGATTCTCCTAACGATACCCGTTGCTTTCATAGAAAATTTTACCTCCGTATATTGTCATTATGCGGAAGTTTTGCGTTTCTATTCTCCGAACGTTGAAAACGGTTGATTTTTGCTCTCTCAAAGCTTATAATATATGCGTTCAAAATTGATTCCGAAGGCGTTCTATGATTCAGATTATCGTGAAAGTTCTCATCATCATGCTCGTGCTCATCGCGTTCGCGATCCCCGGTTTTTTGCTCCGCAAAGCCAATCTCGTCCGCCCCGAAAGCATGCTCTCCCTCGTCAATATCCTGCTCTATCTCTGCCAGCCCATGCTGACGATCAAGGCGTTCGCGGTCGATCCGCTCCCCCGTTCGGGCGCGGTGCTGTTGAACTTCCTGTACGTTTTGCTCCTGTCGCTCGCCGCCATTCTTCTGACCTTCGGCGCCGCGAAACTCGTCTTTTCGTTCATGAGGAAGCCGGAAGAGCGAAAGGCGCGCGACGTGCTCGTCTTTATCGGAACGTTTTCCAACTGCGCGTTTGTTGGAATCCCGTTCGTGGATATGTTTACGGACGGAAACCGCGAGGCGATGATGTACGTCATCGTGTTCACCGCCGCGTTCAATCTTCTGCTCTGGACGCTCGGCGCTTACCTCATCACACAGGACAGATCGCAGATTTCGCTGAAAAAAGCCTTTCTGAATCCCTGCACGATCGGAACCGCCGCGGGACTTCTGCTGTTCTGCGTTCCGCAGATCAATATTTTTAACATGCCCGCCGTGTCCGAACTGCAACAGATCGTCGTCTACACCGGCAATATGACCGCGCCGCTTTCGATGATGATCGTCGGAATCCGTCTCGCGGAGATCTCGCCGAGGAAACTGTTCTGCGACGGAAGAATTTATCTCGCTTCCGCCGTTCGGCTCGTCCTCTCCTTCGGGCTCACCTATCTCATGATTTTACCGTTCCGCCTGACGGGTTTGTTCGCGGAGAATCCCTACGTTTTGCTTGCGCCCGTCATCGCGATGGCGATGCCGCCCGCCGCGAGCGTCGTGGCGTTTGCGGAAAAGTTCGACGGGGAAAAAGATCTCGCCGCCGCCGCTTATACGACGGGAACGCTGCTTTCCGTCGCAACGCTGCCTTTCGCGCTGTTGCTGATCAGTTTATAACGCAAATTTGCGGAAAGGGATTGACAAACGCGGCGAACATGTGATAAGATAACGACGTCGGGCGCGAAACGCCCGCGTGCGGGGTTATGGCGCAGTTGGTAGCGCGTTTGAATGGCATTCAAAAGGTCAGGGGT
>CAMGEK010000002.1 GCA_946055105.1 uncultured Clostridia bacterium | reverse complement strand
CTTCGGCTCAACCTCGTCGCGGCAAACTCCGCTGAAAGGCGCTTATGGATACAAAATCGCCAAATTTATTTTGTCGCTTTCAATATTCCGACAAGCTCCTTTACGATTCGTTTTATCCTTAACTTACTTTAACGGAGTATTATTTTACAATTCGTAATGAAGCGGATACGTGAGATAATGAATTTCGTCGAGCTCGTCCGCCGTAACGTACCCCGCGGGCGCGTGGAGGAGCGAAGGAATCCGATTGACGATCGTCGCGCAGGTATGCTCCACCGTCGCGGGTTTTACGACGTGGAATTCCGTGTCGGGTTCGCCCTGTATCTTCCAGTCGCACATGTCTCCGTCGTCCGGACCGTACACCTTTCCGATCGTCTCCTCTTCGATCTCGACGCCCTGATACGTCTCGATCGTAACGACTGCCGACATGCCGATACATCTTCCCGCCTTGATCGTCTTTCCCAGCGTTTCGCTGTAAACGTCGCGGTCGACGATATAAGGAACGTTGTCCTGTCTGATCGACTTGATTGTCAGACCGAGCTTATTGCAGATCGCCTCCGCCGCGTTCCACGCATACGAGGGGATCACTTCGGCAGGATGCGCGAGTTCTTTTTCAAACTCCTCTTTGGTGAGATCGCACCCGTGCGCCTTGGCAAGCGCAAGTCCGTATTCGTCCACGTTGTAACTGTATGCGCCTTTGATCTTTGTGATCTTATGACAGCCGCCTGCAACCATGGAGACCATATTGATCCAGAAAATATCCTGCATGCCGCTACCCGTGACCGTGCAGTTGTTCTCTTTCGCGAGCGCGTCGATCCGATTGGTGAGCGTCGCCGCCGTCGTCCAGGGATAGATCGCCTCTTCGCAGGTCGTAATGACGTTGATTCCGCGTTGCACGCATTTTTCCACGTGATCGTAAATATCTCCGACAAAGCTGAACAACGTGACGATCGCCACGTCGGCGTCGCATTCGTCAAGCACCTTGTCCGCGTCTTTTGAAATCCTGACGCCCGTCTTGACGCCGAGTTCCGCGTAATCTCCGACGTCCATGCCCAGAATTTCGGGATTCAGATCGATCGCGCCGACGATCTCCGCGCCCTTTTCATGCAGATAACGCAAGATATACTTGGACATTTTTCCGCATCCGTACTGTACGACTCTGATTCTTTTCATAAAAACACCCCTTATACTGAATTCGTATCGGTCAGACATAAGTCTTTCCCGATTACAAACCGATTATACCATATTTTTCCGGATTTGTCAATAGGCGTTTTTGCCCGCGCCGCGACAACGCCGGAAGCCGTTCCGAACCCGAAAGCGATTACAGAAGGGCATGTCCGCGTTGAAACGAATACGAGCCTGTACGACGGAAAGCGTCCGAATCCGAAAGCAATTACAGGAGGACATGTCCGCGTTGAAACGAATACGAGCCTGTACGACGGAAAGCGTCCGAATCTTTGCGAATTTCGTTCCGCAACTTAATTGAAAGAAAAACGGCGCGACGCGCCGTTCTGACTTCCTTCTTATTTGTTGACGATCGGCTTCGGCGGCTCCGGTTCGGAGTTCCGTTCCGATTGCTCGCCGTCCGATTTTTCAAACGCCTCCTTGACGGTAATCGGCATCTTATAAATCTCGCCTCGCTCTTCCGCCTGCGCCATTTCCCGATTCAGACTCTCCTGCATCGCCTGCCGAATGGCGGTCAAATCCTCTTCGCTCATCTTTGCGAAACGCTCTCTCGCTTCGATCCGAGCCTGATTTTCCTCGCTCAACGGTATTTTTTCAAACGGCCGAGCTTGTTCGGCGTTCCCCGACGGCGGCGCGTTCTTTATAACGGGCGCTTCCTTTGCAACGGGCGCGTCCTGAGGAGCCGACCGCGCGGGTACGGCAGGGATCTGCGCGTAAAACTCATACCGTTCCGAAGAAGCCGCGCGCTCCCTGATTTCTTCCGCCGCCCGCGCCGAAAGAACGGGCGTTACGTCGCTTTCGCGGAAACGACGTTCCGAATCCGAATTTTTTGCGTTCGGAGCTTCCTGCGACCGCGTTTCCGCAGATCGCTCGCGACCGTTTTCGTACAAACGCGTTTCCGCGGATCGGTCGCGTCCGTTTTCGTGCGGGCGCGTTCCGCGCGACTTTTCGTCCCGTTCCCGAGACGGAGTCTTTTCTTTCTTTTTCGGAAAAATCTCCTCCGCTCTGCCCTCGTCCGAACGCCCGATTGCATGCGCGCGTTCTCTCTTTTCCTGCAAGAATTCGGACTTTTCCTTCAAGGGCTCGGAAGATTTTCCGTCTTCGGACTCCGCCACGCCTTCCGTCTCCCGCTTCGTCTCTCCGATCTCCGCTTCTTCCGTCCATTCGTCCGTCTTTTCGGACTGCTCCCGCTCCCGTTCGGGAACGGTCTGATCGGGAAGTTCTTCCTCCGCGTTCTTTTCTCTCTTCGTTTCGCGTTCGTCCGATTTTTTTCCGTCGCCCGAACGCTCTCCGTCGGCGTTTCCTTCCCCGTCCGGTTGCGCGCTCCTTGAACGGACGGACTGCGCAAGACGAATCGTGAGCGGAATTTTCAATTTTGTCTTCATGGCGGACAGCGTTTTGCTCTCCCGTTTCCATGCAAAATACCGGAACAACGTCTTGAACAACGTACCGTACCGTTCGTCGACGCGCGTTTCCAGCGCCAGAAGCACGGCATACGCCTGCACGCAGCGTTCCCCGTTCCCGACGATCTGTTTGACTTCTTTTACCACGCGGCGGGAAGAGTATTTTTCTTCCCGCCATTTCTTAGAAAACCGAGACGCGGATCCGAGCACTTTTTCTGAAAAACTTTGCATAATTTCCGTCGGCTGTTTCATTCTCTTTTATCCCCGCTCGCCGCGGCGCTTATTTCAACAGATACTACCGAACACCCCGACGCGCGCGATAATTTCCACGCCGAACGTCGTCGTCTCGGCGGCAAAGCGCACTTTCGGATACGCCTCCTCTCCGCTCGGATCGAAGTTCTCCACCGTAACTTTCAGGCTTCCGTCCGAATTGACGACAACGGAGGCGATTCTGCCGTTGGTATCGTCGACAAGCGTGACGTATTCCGTCGTCGCGAACTCGGTAAACGCTCCGTAGGGAAGGGTAAACGTCGAGATCATCTTTTTATTCGTCGAAGAACCCGAACTGAAATGCGCCCCCGCGCTCATGCGCGGTTTCTCCACCCAAGTCACGCAGTAGGAATTATCCTTCCCTTCGACGGCGCGCGCCGCAACCACGATCGTTCCTTCCGCTTTGTCTTCCGCAATCGTCACGTCCCCCGCAAGCACGACGGTGATCGTATCGGAAGAGACGAACGACACCTCCCGAACGGTTTTCCCCGCCAAAGCGCCCTCCTACGTGACGTCCGCCGTGCCGACGTCGCTTAAAAATACCGCGGGCGCGTCGCCCATCGCCGAAGTGCAACCCGTCAGCGTGACGGTCTGCTCGCCTTCCACGTATATTTTTCCGTAAGCCTCCATGTTATTGACGTTTTCCGCGCCGTCGCAAGCCGACAACGGAAGAACCGCCGCAACAAGCGTAAGCAATCCCGTAAGAATCTTTTTCATCGAATATGACCTCTTTTTCTTTAATTTTTCTGAGACGCCAGCACTTTCAAAATCAGATTGAGTATTTCAAAATACAGCCAGATCACGGTATAAGTCAACGAAAACGCCGCCTGCCACTCGTACTTTTTCGGCAGTCTGCCGTCTACTGCGTCGCGAACCGCATCGAAATCGGAAATGAGAAAGAGCGTGGCGAGAATCACCCCGAACGCGGAAATTCCGACGGACAGCCAGGCGTTTTTCGCAAAGAACGCCCGCGCCGCCCCGAACGCGGGAATCGCGTACACCACGGCGGCAAGAACCCCGCCGACGACGTATGCGAGAAGACACGCGCTCAAAATTTTTTTGAATCTGCCGCTCACGCGGAATTTTGCGTTCATGAACAAGACCAGCAAGACGGCTACGATCAGAGCCGTAAACGCCAACGACAGCAGAATCGGCAATCGGTATTCGGGAACGAGAAATCCGCAGAAGGAGACGAGATACCCCGTCGCAAGACAGCTCAGCGCGCCCGCAACGGGAACGGTTTTGAGAATAAAGGTCGCGATAAAGGGACATACGAGAAAGGCAACGCCGAGAATCGCCGCCACGACGACTTCCGGAGCGTTGACGGAGACGAGAATCCCGTCCGTCTCGAACTTTACTCCCTCTATCAGGTGCAGAAGGCAGGAAAGGAGCACGCCCGCCGCAATCGAAAGCATAAAATACACGCACTTGGAAAAAACGCCCCGATACGTCGTGCAATCTTCGCTCCGCTCGTCGATCTTGCCGAGCCGACTGATCATCGGATTGACTAAAAATCCGCCCTTTTTCGTTTTTTCTTTTTCAGACATACCGCCCACCGTCACGCAACCTTTCCGTCTTGCTTCGCCTGCGTCGCGTTCCCGATATAGTTTGAAGAACCGAATCCGAGAATGAGCTCGAAGATAAAGGGCAGGAAGAACAGCCCGACGGTGAATCCGCCGCGATGCCCGAACGAACGGGAAACGCCGCCGTACATTTTCACATACAGCACGATCATCCAGATCGACGCCGCAAGCTGTGCGACCGACGCGCAGTAAAACTGCCAGGTGTCCTGCTCTACCCATTTCATGTAGTAGAGGAGATCTATAACGCCGCTTACAATCATCGACAAAATAATCTGCCAAAGGATTTTCGTCGTACTGCACTTTTTCAGCAACAGATAGGTGCTGTACACGGGAATCAACGCTTTCCAGCCCTTTACCCCCATCTTTACGAAGATCTTCCACTCCGCCGCCGCAAGCAGCAGATAGACGAAAACCGCAACCGACAGACAGATCGCGACCACCTGCCACGTCTGCCCCGCAAGTTCGGGGAAAATTTTTTCGATCCAATTCATACTTTTTTGCTCCTTAAAATTTTTTTATTCCGCGGTTTCCGCGATTTTCCGTTTCGTTTACGCCCGCGCGGACGCCTGCGACGAGAGCCATTCGGTAAATTCCGCTACCGTCTTGGTAAATTCGATTTCGATCTCCGATCCGTTCAGAATGAGAAACTCGCTCAACCCGTACTCTTTGTCGCCGCCGCGGTAATAGGTATAGCCGAGCCGCGTCCACGGATAACGCTTCGTTCCCGAAAAATACGAACCGATGATATTGGATTCAAACCATTCCTGATATTCTCCGAGCGCGCCGCCGCCCAGATCGCCCGCGGCGAGCTGTACGGTCGGATCGGGCTGATAGGCGGGACGGATCACGTCCTCGACGTTCGCCCAGACTGCGGAAAAATACGCGTTTTTGGAATCGCCCGGCATGCCGAGAAGCCGCTTGTATTCCAACGACCAATCGCTCACCCCGTCTTTGACTTCCGCATACCGCTTCACGAATTCCCGATCGGTCACCGTCCACATGTACCAATTCCCCGTCGTGACCGTCTGCCCCGCAGGATAGCTGTCGGGATAGTTATGATAGGTCACGAGCAAAACTTTGTCCTCTTTCCAACTGACGGACGCGTCGGCCTTCGTGAGACAGACCAGATTGCAGATCTCGTCCTCGTCCGCGAACACCGCGTCCGCAACCGCCGCCCGATAGAGCTCGTCGTCCGACGGCTTTTCCTCGCTCTTGCATGCCGTGACCGCTCCGACGACCGTCGCGACGATCGCGAGAACGGACAACAACCGATACCTTTGTTTCATTTTTTCTTGCCTCTTTCTTGTTGTTTTCTTTCTTCTTCCGACGTCAATACCTGCCCGTCATTTCGGCGAGCGTGCCCGCCGTCATCTCCGCCCAAGGATACGCCGCCATATATTCTCCCGTAAAACGGTCGCCCGCAGACTTTCCGTCCAGGAGATCGTAACAGTCGCAGACGATCGCTTTATCGTCGATGCGGAACGCGTTGTGCCTGAAATCGAGCACGTAGGAGATGCCGAGCTCGGCGAACGCCTTTTTCAGGTCGGAGACGAGATTGTGCAACATGCTCCGCGTCGTTTTATCCACGTTCTTATCCTCCCAGAGATTGACGATCAGCTCGCTCGAAGTCGCCGCCGTGCCCCGTCTGTCCACGAGATACGCGATGAGTTCTTTCGTCTTGGAACGCGCGAATCTGACCGATTTTCCGTCGCACAGAAGCTCGAAGTTTCCGAACGTCTTCGCCTCGACCGTATGTCTCCGCGCGCCGTCCGTTCCGATTCCGAGATCCGCAAACTCCTCCGCCAGCTCCTTCTCTGAAACGGGAGAAAGCAGATAGCCGTATGCCCGCGTCCTGAACGCGGGAACGGCAAATTCCGACCGATCCGTCACAAAGATCACTTTCGTCTGCGGCACGACGTCGTGCACGTAGCGGGCGACTTTCAGTCCGTCGCCGTTCTTCCACTTCGTATCGGTCAGAACCGCGTCGTAAATCCGTCTTTCCGCCAGATAACAGGCGTTTTCCTCATCCGTCTCCGTTTCCGCCGCGGCGTCGGGAAAGACCTTTTTTACCGTCTTTTCCAACTCTTTCAGGCGTTCCGCCGCGCCGACGCAAAGCACTCTGATCACAGCGTTTTTCCTCTCTGCGGAGCGGACGCCTCCTCCGCTTTCGGCGAAGTCTCCGCCTGCGGTTCCTCCGACTCCGCGACTTCGATGCGAACGCGCTCCTCTCGGCACGCGCTCTGCGCCGCGTCGACGCTCCGTCCGACCCGATAACCGTCGGGAAACGCGCTCCGGTCCCGCTCCTGTAAAATATCCATATCGTAAAACGCGGAAAGGATTCTTCTGTCAAGTTCGAGATGATCGGGAAGCGTCGCGCCGCGCCCGTTTTGCTCCGTCGCGCCGCGCAGAAACTCCGAATAAATTTCGCTCATGCACCGTCTGATCTCGTCGTGCCTGTTCGCTTCCGTACAGCGCGCCTGATCGGGCAAACGCATCGCGCCGTCGGGCGATACGCCGCATTGACGGAGAATCCTCCTCGGAAAATAATCACGGTACCGATACATAAATTTCCGCTCCTGTTAAACCGATTGTTTTACGGGATTTACCGCCTCTGTCTCCGTGCTCGGCTCGCTCTGCTCAGCCTCCGCGCTTTCCACCGCCTCGTCCACGACGATCGACTCTTTTTTGATCTCCGCCTCTCTTTCGGGCGCTGCGCTTTCCTGCGCCTGCTCGATTGCAGGTTCTTCGTGTTCGGAATATCTGATTTCATCCTCGCCGCTTCTTACCCAATCATGCCAATCAGCGAAGTTATTCTCTATAAACTCTTTTGCCGACGCGATTTCTTCGGGCTTAAAATGCTCGTTGATCGTCTGCGTCATCTCTTGAATCGCACGCTTTTCCCTGTAATTATCGATGGGATGGAACATCTTCCAGAAGACGCCTCTTTCGGCGTGCTTGCTCCTGACCGCTTCCAGTCTTGTCACGGCGTAAATGCTGCTCGCTTCTCTCTGACTATACGATAATTCGTCCATTCTCTCGCAGAGGGCGTTGACGCCGTTCACCGCCATAAGAGCGGCTTCTTTCGTACTGTACGCGGAATCTTTTCCGTATAAAACGGATTTTGCGGCTGCGATTCGGTTGCGCGGGGTCTCTCTTACGATGAGACCGGAAGTCACCCATTCATCTGCACCGTTGATGGTGTCCCGATCACATTCGACCAACCCACGCTCGTCCACTTCCTCGGCGAGCGCATACAAATAATTCTGAAAATCCCGAACGGTATCCGTCGTAGTCCTCATGCGGTCTCCCGCAACGAACGTTTCAAAGTTTTTTCGGTACGCCGACTGCGCTACATTATAAGCCCATTTTCCATATTCCAGATCGAAGTCAATCTGAAGAATGTCGTCTTCAATGAAGCCATCTTCATCCAGAGAATCTTTCATGGCTTCTTTCTTAAAAGCGTTGAGTTGCTTGATATGCGCTTTTACCGCGCTCTTTGCTTTGTCTGTTGAAACGTTGAATAATTTTGCGTACGCTTCGATTGTGCTTTGCTTGGGCATGTTCGTTTTTGCTCCTGTTTTATTGATACGCTTATTTTACCGACTTCTTTACACCGGAAGTACACCGAACTCTCAATTTTTAAGGAATTTTATCGATCACGGGCGCGTCGGGTTCTTTCGCCTGTTCCTCGATTTCCGCCTGAGCGTCGTTCGCTTCGGGAACGTCGATCGGCTCTCTATCCGCGACGGCCGCGGAAGGATTCGCCTCTACGGGCTTGGGCATTTCCATTTCCTGCGTATCGACGAGGTTGAAATTCATCGCTTTCGCCACGCCGTCCGCGGAAATCTCTTCCTTGGGCAGGAAGGGCTTCTGCTCGGGACGGTCGGGATCGGTACCCTGTTCCTCGAGAATGCGGCGACCGAGAAACTTCTGTTTTTCGTCCTGCGCGCGGAGCTTTGCCGACTCGTACAGTCCCTTCTTTTCGTCCGAAGTCAGCTCTTCCAACCCCGTGGACTTGATATAATCGTTCCTGGAAGGGAATGCGTCCGCCTCGAACATCGCCGTGGACTTGTTGTGTTCGAGCGAGCCGATCTTATCCGTGCGGTTTTTGAGATAGTACGCCGTGATTTTGCCGTCCTTAAACGCCTCTTTCAGCCGTTCGCACTCCGCTTGTTGCAACGCTTTCAGCTCGTTCATCTTTTTGACGCTTTCGAGTTGCAGTTTTTCGACCTTTGCGGGATCGTTTTCCTTGGCGACCTGCGCCGCGATGCGCTCCGCCGCTTTGACGATTGTGTTCGCTTTCTCGTTGTACGCCTTTTCGCTCGCGGTAAAGCCCTTGATCGCCTTTTCTTTGTCCGAAAAGAGTTTTTTCAGATTCAGGGCGTTTCTTTTGATGTCCCCGACGGGATTCCGGACTTTATCTCTGTGCCTGCGGTCGTTCAGGCTGTTGATGATCTCCTTCCCGACGCCGTACCTTTCAAGCGCCTTTAAGGGTTTTTCCAAAAATTCGGTCAGTTCCTTTACGCCCGGTTCGGAAGAATCGGGGTTTTTGAGCAACAGCGCCCTTGCGGTAGCGGACCGAACGGATTTCATCAGTCTGACCACGTCGTAGGCAATCGTTTTCCCGTTGTCCGGTTGCGCGAGAATCGCGTCGGAAAATTCCTTGATCGCGTTCCCCATTCTGTCCGCCATCGCCTTGTAGTCGATTTCGTGCTCGTTTAAGTACTGCACGGGGTCGAAGGGAGGATATTTCGTGAAGCCGTCCGCCGATTTGTTTCCGCCGACCCTGGTATTGAGGTCGGTGGGCATTTTGGCGTATTCCCTGTCCTCGTCGTTTACGAGAAAGATATTCTCAAGCGTACCGCGCGAATCCGAGAGATAAACCTGTGCGTACGGCACGGCGGCGCCCATTTCCGCTTCCAGAACGCGCGTCAGCGTAACGTTATAGGCGCGGTTTTCGGGGTCTCCTCCGCACAGCGCGTCCGTCGCCCGCAGCGTTCCCAGCCAGTTCGTAATGTAATCTATATCACTCGTATACGCTTCGGAGACGAGAACCTGCGAGACGCTCATTCCCGCAAACCGCGTTTCGGGCGCTTTGCTTTCGAATTGCCTTGTGATGACGCCGCGCAGATGGGAAATCGGGTGATCGACAAACTCTTCGATGGATACGCCGCTCTGTTTGATGAAGGAGAGGGTGATCCACAGCGAATTGAGATTGCTGTTCGTCGCGACGTTCTTTTTGAATTCGACGGGAATAAACGACGAGCGCAGGTTATCTACGTTGTTCGCTACGCAACGGTTGTCGCCGGGGATCGCGTCCTCGACCATTGCGTACAGTTGCCGCATGTTCTCCGTCTGTCTGACGTATTCCTCTTTCCGTTGAGAAAGATGCTCCGTATCGCCCTCTTTGACGGCTTTTTCGAACGCGTTCTGCGCGTCTACCAGCTTGCGGAACCCGTAAACTTTTTGCGCCTCCTCCGCGCCCGTCGCCCCTTCGGGCACGAGGCCGAGTTCGTCCATGCGTTTGAGAATGGCGATCACTTTCGCTCTGTATTCGGGATTGTACTTTGCATCGACGGACTGCATGGCGCTTTTTAATTCCGTATTCCCGAGGTAATCGTGAAATATGAAGCCTTTGCTCCCCTCGTCGTACTGCATATGATCGCCGATCATTCCGAACGCGCCGCTTTTCAGAATCTCCTCCGCGTTTTTATAGTCCTGAACGCTCAGTGCGTGGGAGTAGTCCGCGTTTCTCTTCGTCTGCGTCGCGCTGTATTCCGGATTGTTTTGCGTAATCATCCGGTTGATTTCGTCGAGATCGGCGGAAAGTTTCGCCCGTTTTTCCTCGTCTGCTTCCAACTCGGGCAGGCGGGCTTTGAACGCGGCGATCTCATTTTCCAGCGGGTGAACGGGCGTGGGGTCGTAAGCGGGGGGAGTATGGCTCTTCGCCTCTTCCCACGCCCGTTCGGCAATCTCTTCTCCGACGATGGAGCAGATCTCGGCGTACCCGTCCGCGTCGACGTGTTTGAGCAGCGTGTCTCCCATTTGGGGCGCGAGATACTCTTCCGTCGTTTTCCTAACCATTCTGATTGACTTTACCGTACTTTTATAGGAATCGCCCAGAACTCTTTTGGCAAAATCTTCCAGAGCAGGCAAGCGTTCGGGCGGCATTTCCTGCGTCATCCGAGCATAAAAAAATCTGATTCGACTTGCCCTGATCGCTTCCTCTTCCTGAGCGGCGATCTCCTCAAAAGTATCCTTGGGAACGGAAGCCAACCTAGCTTGCGATTGCGCTTTCTGCGCTGTGATTTCTTCTACGATCTGCGGTATCGGCATTTTGCGTCTCCTTCTTTTTCTTCATTTTTTATCCGAAACGATCCCGTCGCAACGGTTACGCATACAGAATACGCGCGCCGCTACACCAAGACGACACCATCGTTCCGATCACTTTCCTTTTTTACGGTTGTTTCTGCGGCGCGGAAATTTCGGCGTTTTCCTGCACCGGCTCGCTCTTCTCTTCGGACGGCTCTTCCTCGCTGATGAGAATCGGTTCTTTTTCTTCCTCCGACTGCGGCTCGGATTCCTCGGAGCGTGAACGGGATTGAGAATCGATCTCTTCCCGTTCGTTTTCCTCTTCCAGAGCGTTTAACGCGTCCATATCCGCCTCGAATTCCGCTCTGCCGCGGGCGTGAACCGCGTCGGGAGACATGCCGTCCTCGCGCATTCTCTCTTTGGAATGAGCAACCGCACCTTCGACCTGTCTTTGCCGTTCTCTTTCCTGCCGATCCTCCGCCAGTTCCCGTTCCGCATTTGCCAACTTCCGATCGGCATAGTCGTCATATATTTCGTCGTAGTTCTTGCTTACGTCGGCGTACGTTTCTTTGGGCGCGGAAAGCTTTTGTTCCGCCTCGCGGGCAGTGAGCCCGCCGCGCACGCTCATCGTATATTTGAGCGCACGGATCGTCGACGCTTCGCGCAGATAGTCGATCGGATGAAGAAACATCCAGCCCAGGGAACGGGCGGCGTGGGCTTCCTGCAATCCGCGGATCACGTTCGCGGACTCTCTGATTCCCGCCTCGCGCATGCCGGGCGCGTTCGCGTCTACCCCCTGCGCGGAGGGTTGCGGGAACGCGTGCGCGTAGAAAAACGCGTTGTCGACGGCGCGACGCGCCGCTTCGCACGTCTCCGCCACCGTTGCCGCGCCGCGGCGGGAACAATGCTCGTACGCCAACCGCGCGTTATCCTTGATCAGCATACCGTGCGCGGCGGCCTGTATATCGAACAAGCCTTTCTCGTCGTTTCCGCCGTATTCGATCACGTCGTTCGTTCTGCGTATCCCGCTCGCGCGCATGTCGTTTGAAAACTCCCGCATGAACGTTTCAAACGCGTCCGTGAGTTCTTTTGCGCGGGGGAGCGACTTCTGCTGCGCGTCTTCGGACAAACTCCTGAACCGCTCGTCGTTCTGCGCCTTTGCGCCCGCCGTAAGCAACGCGGAAAGATTCTTATTGTAATATTCCCGATACGACTCCTCGAACGATTTGTTTTCCAGCGTATCGTCCTTCATCATTTTCGCGAAATCCTTGATCAGCATCTGCGCGAAGTCGTTTTTGAGCTCTGCGATCTGCACGATGGGCGCGCCGATTTTATTGCACAGCACGTTGAGTTTTTCGAGCGCGACGCCGCTTCTTCTGCTCAACGGAAGCGCCGTCATCGCTTCGTTCGTCGTACGGATCACCGTCTCGCGGTGCTCCCGCGCCATTCTTGTTCTCTGCTCCTTCGTCAGTTGCGATTCGCGCGAATCAAATTGTACGTGCCTATCCCGAGGTTGTGCCATTTTTTCTATCCTCCCTTTTATTTTCCTTTTTTTCGTTTATTATTTGAGGTTTTTCATTGTTTCGGGCGCGTCTTTCTCTTCGGACGATTCGCTCTTTTCGTCCTGCGCGGGCTCTTCCGCCTCGGACACGAACAGGTTCTCTTTCTCCCCGTCGAACTCTTCCAAAAAGTCGCTTTCCTTTGCGTTCTTTCCGTAAGCTTCCGTCTCTTCGGCGAGCGCTTCCTCAAACGTATCGCCCATGCGGTTTCTGTAATTTTCTTCACACCTTGCGTTGGATTCTTCCCTTTTGTCAGCCTCCGCCGCTCCATGCAGGAAGAGCTCCTCTTCCGCCACCGGTTCCAACTCTTCCGCGATTCGGGAAAGCTCCTCTTTCTCCTGCTCCGTCCGCGCCGTTTCCGCGGCGGCTCTGAGATAGGTTCTCGCTTCCGATTCGAGCGGATCGACTTTCAGCTCGTTGAGGTTCGACGGCAGAATCGCGTCGCTCTTCTCCGCAACGATCCACCCCACGTCGGCGTTCGCCTGCGCTTCCGCCGCCTCGATCTGTTCGGCCGAGAAGGTCCGACTGATTTGCCCGCGCATCAGTTCGATCGCTCTGTTTTCCCTGTAATTGTCGATCGGGTGGAAAATCTTCCATATTAACCACCTCGACGCGTGCTTTTCTTCGACGACGCGCAACGTCGCCACCGCGCGGACGCATTTTTGCGCCGCGTTTTCCTCGTTGACCGCACGGCAGAGCGAGACGACTTCGTCTCCGGCTCTGGTCACCGAGGTCTTTACGCTCGGCTCTCTGTCCGTTTCGAGATCGCGCCCGTAGAGATAGAACCGCGCCGCGTCCTTTCTGCCCGCAGGAACTTTCCCGAGCGTTTCGTGCTTCCATTGCTTGAGCCAGCCCCGATATTCGCCCTCTTCGAGCTCTTCACCGTCGTCCGGCTCTTCGTCCATTCCCTCTTCAAAGATTTCGTCCACGTTGGGCGCCGTCTCGACGCCTCTCTCCCTGAGCAGGGCGTTGATTCCCCGCATATATTCGCAGAATTCGTCGGTAACCTGCGCCGTATTGCGGTCGTGCTCTTCTCCCGCCAATCCCTGAACGAGATTTTTCGTCCAGGCGGTTTTCACTTGCTTCTCGCAGAAATTGTAGTATCTCCCCTCGAACCTCGCCTGCGCCTCGTCGGGATTTCTTCCGAATTCTTTCCTCCACATCTCCGAAATCGCGTGCAGATGTTCTTCGATTCCGATCCGCGCCTGCGCGTCGTCGGTCGCTCCGAATAACTTTTTGTAAGCGTTTAACATCATCTGATTGGGCATTTCTCCGATCTCCTGTTTGATTTACGATTTGATTTTACCTCGGTAAATACACCTGACGTACACCAACATTTTTCTTTTTTTGTGGTTCGGAAATTTTTTTCGGTTATTGCAGTTCTCTCTGCGGAGAAACCGGCTCCGTCTCTTCCGTCTTTGCGCTCGTCTCGGGTACGGGTTCTTCCGCTTCCGCTACGTGCACGCTCTCTATGACGGGCTCGGCTTTCGCCGCTTCCCGCTCGGCGATTCTCTCGTTGCAAGCCCGTTCTATCTCCGCTTTCTCCGCGTCTTCCAATTCAAATTTTTCCGGCTGTCCGGCATACGCCCGTTCAAACGCTTCTCTGCCGCCCGCCGCCTTTTCCAGATCGCCCCGAATCGAGCGGATCGTCCACCATTCGCGGATATTCGTAAAGAGATTGCCGAGCCTCCAACCGCGGCGGGAATGGATGTTCTCCAACGCTTTGAGCGATTCGACCGCCTTCCCGAAGTCGCCGCCCTGCTTTGCCGCGTACGTTCCGACAAGTTCCTTCGCGTACGCCGCTTCGGAGATTTTCTTCGACCTCGCGCCGTTTTCGATCACGTTTTCGCGCAACTCCACGGAGTCTTTCGGGAGTTTCAAAAGCGCCTCTTTCTGTAATTCGCGGAAAAATTCGGGGGGAATCCCCTCGTACGCCTGCCGCGTCGGCTCCGCTTCCCGCATCACCGATTCAAAATCTTTCGTCAGTTCCGCAAGTCCGCCCCCCATCAGCGGACGGAACCGCGCCGCCGTTTCGAGATAGGAACGCAGATAACGGATATACAGCGCCTGCGCGGGATTGACGCGGACTTTTACCTCCTGCCGCACCGTAGGCATCCGCTCGTCCGTGCGCGTGATCGTAAGATTTTGCGCGGCGATTCTGAACCCCGTTGCCAAATAGCCCTCGTGGCTGAAATTGAATCCGTATTTTGCGTTAAATTCTTCCGCTTTCACCGATCTCCTCCGTTTGCGACGCGTTCCGCCGCTCTCTTTGCGTCGATTGTAACGCGATCAGTACACCGCAATTACACCGCACGCGTATTTTCTTTTTTGAGTTTCAGAACGAGCGTTCAGGCTTCTCCGAAGGTCTCGCGCGCCTTCTGCGTGGCGACGATTTCGATATTCGTCCGCGACATCGGTCCCGTGATGATGAATGCGTTCCCGCGGTCGTTGTTGATGATCTGCTCCTGTTCCACCTTGTTGATTCTGCCCGCCTTGTCGTACAGCGTGCACAAGTCCTCCATATCGTTGGGAGACAGGGCGAAGATGAAAGAATATTGGCAGGCGTTGATGATCGCGGTGGATTTTCTGACGATCTCCTGCGTTCCGACGAAGTCTTTGATGTTCTGCGTGATGACGATCTGCATGCCGTTGTATTTTCTGATGCGCTTCGCAAGCTGATACATGAAATCGAGCGCAATCGGGTATTTCGGATCGATAAACACGTGCGCCTCGTCGATCGCGACGATGATCTTGCGGTTCGTGTTGTATTTCAGATTGAAATCGCGGTTCTTGATGATCTCGTTATCCAGCCATTTGAGCACCAGAAGCATCTGCGCGTTCGCGATGACGCCGTTTTTGTTGGCGAGCAGGCTCTGGAAATTGAACACCGTGAAATTTTCTTTGACCGTAAGGGTGGATTCCCCGTTCCAGAGATTGCTGTCGCGGCCGCCGCTCGCAAACTTGGAAACGAAATTGGACAGAATCCGCAAATTCATGATATCGTAGTCCACCGTCGCGACGGAAAGTTTTTTCCGAATGAGCTCGTTGAGATCGTCGAATACGGGATAATCTTCCGCGGAGAGCGCGGAAAAATCGGTCAAAAAGCCGATCCCCGCGTTTTTGTACAGCTCCACGATCAGATTGTTGAGATATTCGAGCGCCTGCGGATCGATTCCGGGAAGCGCGACGCGGAAAAATTCTTCGAGAAATTGCAGGTGCACCGCAAAATTATTGACCGCGGAACACTCGCCCTCTTCGTCCGCGTCCAGCGTGGTGATGACGTGAAAGGGATTGATTCGCCCCTGCGACGCCGTTCCGACGTCGATCAGCCGTCCGCCGAGATTCTCGGCAAGCGTCTTGTACTCGTTTTCGGGATCGAGTATGAAGATCTTGCAGTTCTCCGCCGCCAGATTGGAAAGTATGGTCTTGGTCGCATACGACTTGCCCGAACCCGACTTTCCCATGATCACCATGTTGGAATTAACTCTTTCGTTGTCGCGTTTGAAAAAGTCCACGATGACGGGGAACTGCCCGTTCGTTCCCAGAATCACGCCCCCGTCGTCCATGACGGTGGAGAGCACGAACGGAAACACCGCCGCGACCGAACCCGAATGGATCGCGCGGGCAAATTCGTTCATATTGTCGTAGCGGGAAACGTTCGAGGAGACGATCGCCTTATTCTGACGGCAGAAATTGTCCGCAAGCTCGAACCCTTGCTCCGCGAGAATGCGTTTGATCGTCTTTTTCAGGTTCTTCTTCGCGTCGCCCGCCTTTCCGTCGCGATTGTAGACGGTAAAGTGTAAGGTCACTTTGAAGAGCGTCTCGTTGTCGTTCTGCAACATTCTCAGAACGTCCACGAGCGTATCGATGTGCGTTTTTTTGTCGATCAGCGAACTCGCCTTGTAGGATTGATCGGTCTGGCTGGCAAGCTCCTGCAACGAACGGTCGATCATCTTGATCGCCCTGAGCTTCTCGTACGGTTCGAGATTCATGACGACTTTCGTACCCTCGATGTTGAACATCTGATACCCCCAGGCGTTGAGAACGGAAAGGGGGAAATTTTTCACCGTATAGTTGAACACCTCTTCGCCGTCGACGAAACAGCTCTTCGTCTTGAAGCGGATTTCGCGCGGCTTGATCCAGCTTACGATCTCTTCGGGCGCAAGCAGATCGACGTCGCGTTCGTCGAACCGGTCGGTATAGGTATATTTGAGAAAGACCGCGAGCTGTTTGTCGTTCAGAATTTCCGAAGTCATGCCCGCTTCGGCAAGGGAGACGATTCCGTTGTGCAGAACTTCCCGAATCGCCGATTTGTCCGCGTCGTAGACGACCAGATAGTAGAACGGCTTTTTGATGGCGTTCTCTCCGCTGAGCGAACGGTACACGGAAATTCTGTCCGCAATGATTTTTTCGCGCGCCGACAGCTCTTCCTGCGTGATATTGCCCATTTCAAAGAGCTTTTCCAGCCGATCCTGCTTTTTCTTCTCCGCCTCGACGTAGTCGTCCAACAGCAACCGTCTGTCGATTTTGACGATCGAAGCCTTCATCTTTCCGCTGATCGAACGAATGAGCCGCCCGAAATATACGTCGATGATCTGATCCTGACGGTATCCCGAGAGCAGACGGAATTCCCGCGGATCGATCTGCAACACGCCCGCGTAATAGTCCTCGTAGACGATATATCCGTCTTTGACGTCCTTGAACGGAATGAAACGGTCGATGCTCGTGGACGCGTTCTTAAAGTCGCTCGAATAGCATTTCGCCGTAAATATGTACCGCGTCAGATGCACGAACATCATATAGAACCGCTGACCGTCGAAGGGAAGATACAGCCCCACGACGAGACTGAACAGAATCACCATCAGGAAAAATTTCGCGATTCCCAGATTGGTCATAAAGAGCAGCACTTCCAACCCCAACGCAATGAGCGCGATGACCGTATCCGCAATGGAGACGTTCTTGAAAAACTGTATTTTTACTTTCGCAGTCTTTGGAATGATCCGCATACTCTTCTCCTTATCTCAAATCTTCATCGTCGTCGGTCGGATCGTTTTTCTTTTCTCCGCCGTTCTCGATCGCGTTGCCGATCATGTTATTTCCCTCGCCGCCGGGCTTCTGTTCGTTCTTCTGATCGTTCTTTTGGTTCTTCTGATCGGCGCCCGCGATCGCGTCTTTGACGGCATTTCCCGTCTCTCCGTTTCCGTAGCTCGGTTTATCGTTGTTCCGCGAATCGCTTCCGCCGTCGCCGTCCTTTCCGCTATCCTTGGCGCGGTTGTCTCTGATGGGCGTGCCCAGCTTATTCAACAGCCGTTCGCCGAGGTCGCGCTTTTTGGAATCGATCGCGCTGCCGAGAATTCCCTTCGCCGCACTCAGTCCCGTAGCGGTCGCAAGCGCGCCGCCGACCGCGCCGAGCGCGCGTCTCATGCCGCCGACCGCAAGCTCGTTGTCGCGCAATTCGTTGGAGCCGGCGCCCGCCTGTACGAGGTTTCCGATGAGCGCCATCGATTTTTTCAGCGTCAGCGCGCCGCCGCCGATCAGCAACAGCTTCATCAGGAAGTTCAGGAACGAGTTTTCAAAGAATACGAGACTCGGATTCGCGACAAGCCCGCAGATCAAGGCGTACACATTCAGCGCGATGATCGCGCCGTACCCCATGACGAACTTGATCATGATCTGATCGCGCCAGAGCTTGAAGTGCGCGCCGTCATCCAGCACCGCCGTCGAAATCGAAAACGGCGAGACGATATACAGCAAGATGATGGAGATGACTCTGTCCACGAACAGCAGCATGGACGAGGCGAGCGAAACGAGAATGACCGCGCCCGCAAGCCAGGAGAACATAAACTCGAAGTAAGACAGATCCATGTACTCCCAGACGAGATCGGTATCCATATAGGCTTCGGGCGTATTGAGGAAGAACTCCACGCCCTCCGCCTGCAAGCCGTAATCCGAACCGTCCTGCGCGAAGGAGACGAACAGAAAAGAACCGAGGCTCGTCGCGCCCTGCGTGGTCGCCTTGTACATCGCCTGCATGAACGCGTTGCCCAGCCAGATGGCCGCGATCATGACGGCGGGTACGAACAGGAACATCAGAAAGCTCTTGAACGCTTTGACGCAGATCTGCGCGGGAGTGCCGTCCGGTTTCTCTTTCACGATCGTGCGGATGATTGCGAATACGGTAAAGATCACCAGCACGATCATTCCGAGCAGAGCCGCCACGCGGAACGCGAACCAGACCTCGTTGCTGGAAAACAGATAATACAGAAAATCTTTTTCCTGCCCGCCGATGGACACGGTATCCACGCCGCACAGCTTATTCGCACAGCTCATCAGCCCGTCGATCAGATGGAACAAGGTTTTTGAGATGCTGTATAAAAATCTCCACCACCAATTAAACATAACCGCTTTTCACTCCGTAAGTTTTTGCACTCATTCTGCCTCTTCCGCTACACCGGAAGTACACCTCGTCGCCCGAACCAATAAATTCGTCGCACGAAAAGGAATCCTCTGCAATTCCGCGTCCTTGCCGTAGCCGGAATTGTTCTCAAAACGGATCAGAACGTACGTGCCCGCCTCCGCCTCGACCGTATCCGCAGTTTTTCCTGCGTCCGACTTCCATTTCTCGACGGTAAACGAATCCCATTGATTCGCCTTCGCGGTAAAACTGCCCGTCGCCGCCGCCGTTTCGGCGGCGGGATCGTCGTACGGGATTTTTTCGTAGACGGGATTCCCCTCTTCGTCGAACTTCGGATTTCCGTCTGCGTCCTCTTCCTGTTCGTAGACGGGATTCCCCTCTTCGTCGAACTTCGGATTCCCCTCCTCATCCTCTTCCTGAACGTACAGAGGCGCGTCGTAGTTGCGGAGATTCGTCGGAACGGTATCGGTCAGAAACACGGAATACCTGACCGTCGCCCTCTCTTCCGCATAGACGTACAGCGCGACCGAATCCAGCTCCATCGTCTTTTCGACGGGTAAAACGAAATAGACGTATTCGTCCGCTTCGACGATATCCCCTGAGAAATCGTTCACCGAATGTTCGTTATAAAAATATTTTTTGAGCGAATAATCGTTCTGCGTTCCGTTCTGCGCGATCAGTCCGACGTTCCCGAACGAGGAGTAATAGTCCTCCTCGTCCTCGAACTCGCCGAGATCGTAAAACCCGCAACCGCTTGACGCAAAGACCGCCGCCGTCGCGAGCGCGAGCGCGGCGAATCTTCTTGTCGTCTTAGCCGGGATACGCATAGTTCGCCCACCATTGGGTAAAGTAGTGCAACCCGACCTGTAACATGATGAGCAGAATGAAGATGAGAACGAATCCGATAATCGCGTTGATGAGTCCTTTCTTCGTCTTTTCGTGTTCCTGCGGATCGTCCGCTTTCGCGTATTTCACGCCCAGAAGGATACACCAGATCGCGCCGACCGCGCCGACCACCGCGAGCAGAACGGGAATGAGCACGTTACAAACCTCGATGACGGGTTCCACGATTTTTTCCATGTCGTTCTGCGTGATTGCCAACAAACTATACAACATAACCATTTCTCCTGAAATTTATTTTTTTATATTTTCACGGCAAGCCGTGTTATCGCTTTAATCGTCCGACTTTGAATGATTCCGGTACACGAGCCCTACGGTGATCAACGCCACGGAAGCGAAGATGGAGAGGAAGATAAGCACGTTTCCCGCGGTATTCGGAATGTGTTTCCTCGTAAAGGAGAGCTGCGTCTCCACGCCCGCCTCGTTTCTGACGACGATGGTGTAGTCTCCGCCCTCGGTGATCTTCGGAACGTCCGCGGACATGGACAACACCTTGACGGCACTTACTTTTTCGCCGTTCCGATACACCTCGATGGTATCGCCCACCTTGTAGCCCGTCACCGTGACGTCGTTGACCGTCGTTTCGTTTTCGTTACAGCCGACGAGCGAGACGACGGGCGCCACGTTGTTGACGGTTACGCTGAAATTCGCCGTCTCCCCCGTGACTTCGGAGGACATGACGACCGAATAGGAGCCGTTTTCCGTAAATTCGCAGACCGTGCCGTCGCCCGTGACGAACTCCATATAGGAGAGCCTGATCCCGTCGCCCGCGTCGAACCATACTTCGCTGATCCGATACAGGTAGGGCGTCGTATAGACGAATTCTTTGACGGAATGCGTCAGAATATAGAACGTGAAGTACGCTTCGTTGCCCGCCCCGTCCGCGAGAATCAATTCCCATTTCCCGCTCTCGGTGAATTTATTGTCTTTGAAATCGCTCAGATACGTTCCGTCGAGGAACACCTTTTTGAGATAGGCGTCGTCCCCGTTCTTCGGCAGGAACGAAACTTTCCCCGTGCAGGCGATCGCCCCGTTGACGAGCGTCGTTTCCGTAGACGTCTCTTTGAACTCGAACTGTACCGCGGAATCCTTTCTGACGGTGTACGAGGTCACGTTTCCGGCGGCGTCTGAGACGACGAAACGGTACGTTCCGTCCGCATGGAGAACCGCGTCTCTCGTATATTCGCGCTCCTCGCCCCCGTTCAGCGTATAGCGGCAGACCGCGTTCTCGTTATAGAGTACGGAAAAGCCGCTTCGCGTCGTCGGAATCCCGCCGAGCTCTGTATAAGCGACGGACGCGGGAAGGAGGATTTCGATCCTCTTGCGGAGCAGGTGCGCCGTAAATTCGTATCGGAATCCGTATTCGTCCAAATACGACACAAGGTACGCAAAGCTCCCCTCTTCCGCGCCCGATCCGAACGCCAGCGTGTACGGACATTCCGTGCGGTTGCCGTCGATCGCGAACACGTATTGTTCCGCCGTCGTGAAGAAGTGCAACGAGTTGTTCGACCACAGCCCTTCCTCCGTCGCGCCGTCGAGAGAGCAGACCTGTTTTTCGGAAGAGCTCCGAAGCGTGCGGAACAGTTCCAAGGTCGGCGTGCTCCGATAATGAACGGTCTCGGTCAGAAGATTTCCGTACTTATCGCGGAACAGGACGGTATAAACCCCGTCTCCCGCCGCGCCGACGCACTCCGTCAGCGCGCGCTCGTTCAGCGCGGTCTTCGTTTCGGAGATCAGATCGTACAATACGACCGTCTCTCCTCCCTCGCGCGCGACGGCGAGATACACGATTCCGTCCGCCCGCACCTGCTCCGCAGAGACGGAAAGTTTCAGATTGGTATATCCTTCGTCCCGCTTCAAAGCGTCCTCGTTATAACCGTACAACAGCGCGTCGTCCTCCGCCAGCTCCCGCGCGTTGATTTCGATTTCCCGACGGAACACGTTTCCGTATTCGTCCGTCAGCGTGACGACGTATTTTCCCGCTTCGCTGATGAGATAAATTCGGCAGTCATCCAACGCGAACGATTCGTACCCGTCGTACGCGACGCCGTCCCGCAGCACCGTGCAGCCGATCACGTTCGCGTACGCCGTGATAAAGACCTTTGCGTTGCAGTACACGGGTTCCGCATATTCCGTCGAATAGGTGAGGTACTCCCCGTCCGCGAACTCCGCGGTCGTCGTCACGAGGAACTTTTCGGAAATCGTCAGAAAATAAGAGGTTACGTTCCCGTAGACGTTTTCGATTTCGACCAGATACATGCCCTCCGCGGAAAATTCCGCGGCATGGTACCGCCCGTCGTACACGACGACGCCGTCGCGGAACTCTCCCGTGGGAGAATAATATACCTTGACGGAGACGAGGTTCGCGTCCTGCGCGCACGATTCCGATACGACGAACGCTCTGTTGATTTTAATCTGTTTCCATTCGCGGTTGGTCTCGATCGCCTCGCCGTCCGCGTCCGTAAGTCCCACGTCGGACAGCATCTTCGATAGCTCGCAGCGGAAATAGAACGGCTCGCTGTCCGAATCGGAAATCACCCGCGCCTCGACCGTATATACGGATTCGCCGTCGATCTCCGCTTTCAGGCTGAAACGCCCCTCCGCGTCGAAACTTGCCAAAAGGCGCAACCCCGATACGCCGTCGAACACGCAATACCATTCGCCCGCTTTTTTCTCGGAATCGCCTGCGGAAAGCAGCGCCTCGCTCAGTTTTTCGCCCACCGTCTTTCGTCCGTCCTCCGCGAGCACCACCTCGTAAGAGAGACGGTAGAGCGCGCCTTCCCTGATTCGGAACGCGACGACGACTGGAACGGAGCCGTCCGCGGAGATCCGATACGCGAGATCGGCGTCCCGATAGGAGATCAGCGCGACCTCGCCGTTTCCGTATTCCTTCTTTTTGTATTCCCCGCCGAGGAAATATTGCAGGCAGGAGTAATCGACGTCCTGCGCCTCGCCGTCCACGGAATATCCGACCGCTTCGATCTTCCGGTTCTCAAACGTGAACCGGGACGCGTTGCCGAAAATATCCTTCGCCTCGACCGTATATGATCCGTAACGGCTCAGGACGATGCCCGTAAAGTTCTCCGTGAGATCGAGAAAGAGCGATCCGTCGAGATATACCTTTACGCTTGCGACGCCGCCCACGTCGGTGACGGAAAGACGGATGAGCCGCGAGGTGACCGTCTCGCCCTCGTTGACGAATTTTTCCGTCGTGCTCTGTTTATGATACCCGATCGAACCGTATGCGATCTCTTCGCCGACCGCGCCGCTTGCCGCGCCCGCGATCAGTTCGTCCCGCTCGTCGATGTCGTAATAGACGACCTCTCTCCGCGCCACGATGGCGGGCGGCGTGGTATCGATCGCGCAGATATAGGTAACGTAAATCTCGGGATACGCCGTGTACCAGACTTTCAGACGGAACGCCGTGAGCGAACGGATGGTCACCGCGTGCGTGATCGGGCTCTCCGTATAATCGATCGCAGAAGCGAACGAATAGGAATAGTCGCCCGCAAAAGAGAACTGCAACGCGGCGCTCGTCGTGATCACGAACGTCTTTTCGTCCGTCTGCTTGATATTCATCTGCGTCGTCTCTTCGTCGTACGCAACGAACGAACCGTTCACGTTATATTTCCAATTCACGATCGGAATCGTACGCGTGAACGTGTAGCTCTGTTCGTACACGTTGTTGTAAATGTCCCTGATATAAATCAAGTACTGTCCGCTCTCCTTATAGGTCTTGGAGGGCGCGTACACCGAGTCGATGAGTTTTCCGTTCAGCGTGACTTCGTAAGAGGCGATCTGCTCCTCCTGACGGTTGCACGTCACGCGGATAAAACTGTTCTCCGTCTCCGTAATCGCACAGACCAGATCGGATGCGTTGATCCGCAGAACGAAACTGTACCGGTTTCCCGATCGGTCGGCGACTTCGACGTGATAGTTCCCGCCGTCCAGCGCGATCCCGCCCTGTTCCAGATCCGACCGCGTATATACGTTGAGCAACGTGCCCGTCGTGCTCGTCGTATAACGGTACACGGCGACGTAGGCGTATTCGTCCTTTTCCAACGCGGAGATCGCGCCGAGCGTGAACGACTTCGCGCTGTAAGAATATCCCGCGGCGCTTTCGTCCAGATCGGCGGTACGGAACACGCCGTTCGAGTCTTCCCAGGTCACGTTCAGACCGGGCGCGTTCGCGTCGACGTAGACGGAGAACACGCGCATGCCGCCGTCGTCCAGCTCCTTGATCTGATAGACGCCCGTGGCTTTGATATAATCGGACAGATATTTTTCCTCGCCGCGTACGATTTCGGTATAGGCGGACGCCGAGTTCTGCTTATAATACAGTTTGGTATGATCGCCGAAACTGATCGGCAGATTGCTGACGATCGGATATTCCGTCCCCCCTTCCGTTGCGTAAGAGGCGTAAATATCCGCGTCTCCCTGATAGAATACGTCCACGACGAACGGGTTTCCGCACATCGTCTGCGACGCGCTTTCATAAACGCTGTGAATCTGCGCGGGCGCGAGATAAGGCTCGCCCAAGGCGTTCAGATTGTTTTCGCCCGCAAGATAGACCTCTTTCCCGTACCCGCATATGCGTTCGGAGACGAGGCTGAGCGATTCTTTCAGGTTGTTGGAAAGTCTGCCCGTATCGATCGAAGTGTTCGCGCCCTGGTAATAGTAATAAACCCACGCGTTCGACGAAGAGCCCGGCTGCCAGGTCGCGCTCTTGTAGCGGATCCATACCTGCCCCGCCTGCGCCGTGACCGTCTCGCCCTTCGCCTTCGCGAAATTGACCGTGATGCCCTCGTTGAGCGCGATCGCCGCGGTCTCGTCCAGCTTCACCGCATACAGATCCTGCAACTCCATATAGTACGCGTAGCTCCTCGCCTCGAACTCGGAGGAGAAGCTCGCGGGCAGGGACGAGTTTCCGTAATAACTCGTCTGAACCACGCCGGACGCGTCTTTATAATAATAGGGATTCTCGGAGAGACGGAACACTCTATTGATGAGCAGCGTTCCGCGCTTTACGGTCATATAGTGCGCCGTATCGTCCTCGCCGTTCTTCGTGAGATACAGACAGTAAACGTCCGATACCTTTTTCGTGCCGCCGTCGTTCGCGTACAGCACGAGCTCGTAGTACCCCGCGGGCGCGTCGGTGAAGGTAAGTTTGATCTCCGAATCCGTCGTCGTCTGCCCGTACGCCGTAAACGTCGTTCCGTCCGCGCCGACAAAACGCTCCACATACGGAGCAAGCCCGCCCTCGGCGGTAAAACGGACGTACGTTTCTGCCGCCGATACGTCGATAACCAGCGCGCCGTCCGCCGTTTTTTCCAGCAAGACGTTCCCGCCGTCCGACTTCTCCGCACCGTTGAATTCCGAGCCGAACGTCTCGCGGAGGTCGAACCTGTAAGCGACGTATCGGAGCGCCGAAGTGTCGACGGAATTTCCCGCTTTGTCTACCGCATAGAACGCGAGGTAAAAGACGCCGTATTCATCTCCCGACAACCCCACGTCCGCGGCGCTCACCGAATACGATACGGTCGCGCTCGATTCGCCCGAACCCGTATAGACGACCTTTTCTTTCGGATTCGTTCCGTCCGACGAAGTGGAAACGCGCATGTAAATCTTATCGATCCCCGCGCATTCCATCCAACCGTCGTTGACCTCGATGGTGAAATCCTTCCGCTTCAATCCGCTCGTATCGTTCAGTTCCACGGACAGTTCGGGCGGCGAGGAGTCGAACAGATACGCGCCCCGCGACAGAACCGCCTCCTTCCCGTAAGCGGACACAATTTTTACGTGCAGCCATTTTCTGCCGTTCAGGTTCTGCCCGCGCACGATCTGCGTCTTTGCCGTCACGGGGAGAGAATTATAGTAATCGGAGGGCGCTTCCTCGCTGCTCGTCCAGGCATAAAACAGCGTGCAACCCGTCAGAGCGGCGTTTTCGATTTTCAGACTCACGTCCGTATAGCGCAGAGCGGAAGTCGGAACGGAGCCCGATGCGCTGATCTGCGGCGTCCTCAGGTCGAGATTGCAGTCGACGACGTCGTGCGTGGCGGGTTCCGCAAGCACGTTGTGCCCGTCCAACAATCCGTCGAGCTCGCCCGCAACTACGTTGGGTTCGTATTTTCGATACGAAAAATCGCAGATGCTCTCGCGATTGACGATATCCGTCATGCGCATTCTTGAAATCAGCATTTCGTAGGATTCCGGAATCTCCGCTTCAAAATAGAGGGTATCCGTTCCGCTTCCGCCGACGTAGTCGAACGTCAGCTGTTTCGCGGAAAAACCGTTCACGTCCGCTTTCATGCTCGGCGCGTCGCCGCAGATCTGCACGGGTTCGGAAAAGCGCACCGACAGTCCCCATTTCTCGCCCTTTTTCACGTTTTCCTGAAAATAGTATTCCGTGATGGTCGGGGCGGTCGTGTCGACGGCGACGGCGTTAACCACCGCGGGATTGAAATAGCGTGCCGAACAGTCCTCTTTGTCCCATATCTCGATCCAGAGCCAGGGATCTTTCACGCTATCCGGCAGCTTATAGTAGTGATATTGATTATTCGAAGCGAAGAACGCCGCCAGCAACGCGTTTTCGGGAACGCTCTTGTCGATCGAAGCCGTCAGCTCAAAAATATCCCAATACGTTTGGCTGCTGCGGCCGCTCAGTTCGAGATCGAGCGTCACCAGTTTCCTTCCGACTCCGCCCGAGTCCGCATAACAGAGCGAGATGTCGATATTGTCGCCGCTGCCGAAGATTGCGTCCTCATATAAGATCGCGAAAAGATTCACATACAAAGACGCGAGTCCGTTATCGATCAGCTTTTTCGCGTAGACGCTCTTCTCCTGATCGTAGACCCTGACGAGACCGCCGATATACGTCTTTCCGTCGCGGATTTCGGGCGTGTACCAATGCGGTCCGTAAATTACCTCGCTGTCGGCATATCCTTCAAAATAGTTGGTCCCGTTGAAGCCGCCCGATTTTTTCACCGTGTAGGAGACCGAATAGCCGGCGGAACAGACCAACTCCCTGCTCCTCAACGGAGCTAAATTTCCGCCCAACAATTCGTACGAGCCCGCACATTCGATACGGTCGATCGTAAACCGGAACTGCCGCGCGGTCGCTACCCCGTCGACGACCGTCGCCGCGCCGTTCGCCGCCACTTTGATCCCGATCGTCTTATACTGTATGGTATTGTTCACAGGGAAAACGACGCATCCTTCCGTCGCTTCGTAGTCGCCCTTTGCGGCGATCGCGCTCACGTCGTGCGTGCTGTAATAGATCCGCATCTCCACCAAAAGCGGAGAAAAGACAGCAAACTGAATGCTTACGACGTTGCCCGAATCGGGAGTCGCGACTCCGTTCGCGTCCTTGTGAGCGGCACCAACGACGATTTTAATCTTATCCTCCGAAGCCTGCGCGGCTTCCCCGCTCGCCGTCGTCAGTTTTCCGCTCCCGAACAGAACGGCGAACCCGACGCTCAGCGTCGTCAAAAACGCCAACGCAAGGCTTATGATTTTTCTCATCGTGATTCTCTTCATTGCGCCGTGCCCTCCTTCGTCTTATTCGCCATGATCGCGTAAAACTCTTCCAGCGTTCCCGTCGGCGTTCCTTTTTTGTATTCCTTCCAGAGCTCCGTCAGCCGTCTGAGCTCCTCGCCGTCCGCGTCCTGCTCCGTCTTGCGCCGTCGGCGTTTCGTCGTCTGCGCTTCGCCGTCGGGTGCGACGCCGCGCGCCGCGCTCTCCGCGCGTCCGTCCGCAGGCTTTCCGCCCGTCTGTCCGTCCGCAGGCTTCTTCTCCGCCGACCGAGGGGTCGCCCCGCTCTGTTCGTCCGCAGGCTGTCCGCCCGTCTTTCCGTCCGCCGATTTCTTCTCCGCAGACCGAGGTTTCCCGCCCGTCTGTCCGTCCGCAGGCTCTTCTTTATTGAGCACGGTTCTGTTGCGTTCGGCGACCTTATAAACGACGGCGTTCTCGTCGAAATAACGCTCCGACAGTTCCGAAGTGTCCATCTTACCCGTTTTGTAGAAGGGAACTTTGAAACTCGGCGAGAAGTACGATTTGAGCGGGTAATTTCCGAACGTCACGATGATCGAATGACCGATGTCGCCGGGGTGATTGAGCCGCTGTAATTCGCTGGGATAGATCAGGGGGCGAACCTGCGTCTGATTGGAGAGATTGACGTCCGTTCCGCTGACCGAACCGCTCGTCGAACTCGTGACCACCGTAATGTTTCCGCACAGTTCGCTGTACTCCTTGCAGGTGTTCATATCGTTGGAGCCGATGAACATTTTGATTCCGCAGTTGCCCTTGACGATGTCCGCGACGGTTTCGCCGTACACGTTGTTGAGCTGGGCGTACGACTGCACGATCATGGTGAACCATATCTTTCTGCTTCTGCCGACGGTGATGAATTTATCGAATTTTTCGATCTTCGGCATGTTGCCGAATTCGTCCATGATGAAATACACGTTCCTCGGCAGCGTCAGTTCCTCCGTCGCGCTTGCCACTTTGATGAGCGTTTTATAGATATTCAGAATGAAGATCGCGGCAAGGTTGTGACGGGTGTCCTTTTCGTCGGGAATTTTCAGAAACAGCGCGGTCGGCTTTTGCGCAAGCTGTTCGCTCGAAAAATCGGACGCCGACGTGAGCGCGCAGATCCCCGCGTCGTTGAACATCGTCAGTTTCTCGTACACGATGGACATGTACGAGGCGCGCGTCTGCTCCGCCGCGTCGCAGACCTGTTTGGAGAGCGAATACGCCTTGGACAGAATACTCCGCCCCGCGAAATAATTCCTCAATTCGAGATAATCTTTGGAGGAGTTCTGTAAAATCTTGGTCATATTGAAGAAGTTGAATTTCTCCTTCGTCATGCCCAGCCGTTCGTCCGCGCTGTCTTCGAGCATCGCGAGCAAGGTCGCGAGCGTGATGCTCCGCGCGCCCTTTTCCCACATGGGATCTTTCTCGTTTTCGACGGGAATCAGCACGGACACGAGATCGTTCAGATCCTCGTATACCTCGTCGAAGATTTTCTTTTTATATACTTTGATCGCTTCCACGAGCCGATTGTAATCGGAATACGCCTTGCCGTCGAACTCGTACCAGCGTTCGTCCGCCTGAAAGGTTTCGACGGGCTGCGCGAGAACCAGTCCGCTTGCCGCGGGATCGCCCCGCCGCGCAAACGCCGCGTGCGGCGCGTTGCGGTACTTTTCGTAATTGTCCCAGATCATCTCCAACGGATTCCAGCGATAGGAAGAATAGGTGTCGCGCAGATCGATGACTTTGACGTCGTATCCGCGTTCTTGAAGGAATTTGGAATGGAGAGAAAACAGCTCGCCCTTGGGGTCGGTGACGACCATGGAAGAGCCCGCCGCGCTCGCGCCCAGCAGCTGAATCATCGGGCTGACGAACGTGGTCGTCTTACCGCTTCCCGTCGAGCCGATGACGAGCGTATGGCAGGGAGAGTTGAAGCAGACGTCCATGTCCCTGTCTTTCGCCGTGAGTTTCGCCATGACGGGAATGCCGTCTTTCTTCACTTCTCCGAGCTTGGAAAATTTATAGTGTTGAAAGAGCTTGTCGCGCTCCTCTTTCGTCATCCAGCGGGAATTTTCGAGGTTGGACTCCACCTGTTTCAGTTTCCCCTTTCCGTGAATCCCGCTCTTCATAAAGTTGAGCATCTTCGGATCGACAAACTTGCAGTAGACGACGACTAAAATCAGGAAGATCAGGAGCACGATCCCGTAATATCTGAGATCGAACGCGACGATCTGATTGAGAAATCCCAGCCAATCCAGCCGCGCGAGATCGAACCCGCATTCGATCAGACAGTAGATCGCATAGCCGAACAGATTGCTGATCAACAGCTCTGCGACGATGAAAAAGAGAACTTCCTGTTTCTTTCCGCTCGTGAATTTATGTACGAACAACAGATTGGACACGAACATGAACATGACGAACCAGAAGAGCGTCCAGCGGAGCAGATTGGGAAACGAAAACAGTTTCCCGAGCCACAGCACGCCGAACGAAAACGCCGCGCTCAAACACAGACACACGAGAATGATGACGCCGTAAAATCCGAGTTTTTTCATACCGATTGCCCTCCCGCCGTCTGATCGGACGAAGTGATGATCAGATACGCCGTCAGGCTCTCCGTAGACAGACAATAGTTGTCGTCGGTAACGGAAAAATGAGCGGTCACTTCATAGCCGCCCGCCTCCGTCGCGCCGTTGCCCTCTATCGCTTCGCCTGCGTATCCGCCCTCGTCGTCGAACTTTCTGATCGTATAGGAGACCGCGATCCAGTCGGGCTTGCCCGTCAGGGGATCCCACGAGACGTGCAGAGAGTGTTCGTTTCCGTCGTACTCCGCCGTCGCCGTGTCCAGATTCACGTTTTCCAGAGAATATTCCGCCCGCGCGATCGCGAACGTTCCCGAAACAGGCTCGACCTGTTCATAATTTTTACCGTCGGCGATCGAGAAATGCGCGGTGACGAGATACGTGCCCGCGTCCGTCGCGCCGTTTCCGACCCTCTCCTCCGCCGAACATTCCGTTCCGTCCGCCGCTCTGATCTTCCGTATCCTGTATTCCCTGACCGCAACCCCCTTCGGGAGCGTTGTTTCGTTCAGACCGACGGAACGTTCCCGACCGTCGTACACGAAAGATTCTTCGGGGAACGCGACGCCGCTCATATCGTGCGCCGCCTTATGAATGGTGAGCGAGGCGGTCATGTCCTCTACGGGATTATAATTGCCGTTTTCGGACGAAAAACGCGCCCTCACCTCGTACATGCCCGCGTCCGTCGCGGAATTTCCCGTCTTCGCGCCGACCGTATAGGAGACGCTCAGACCGCTCGGAAGCTCCCCCGTTACGGAAACGGATTTCTCCGTGCCGTCGTATGTGAATTCGCCGTCGCAAAACGAGACGCCGCTCATATCGTACGTCGCTTTCTCGATGACGAGACGCGCCGTGAACGTCTGCATTGCGTATGCGTCTCCGTACACGACGGCAGTCACGTCGTATTCTCCCGCGTTCGTGAACGAATTCCCGCGCGGATAACGCACGGTCGCGTCGGCGGGCAGATTGCCCGAAAGCGTCATCTCGAACGGCTCGCCCGTATAAACGACGGTAAGGTCGTTGAAGGCAAGTCCTTCAAACTCTTTTCTGCGAACGGTTACTTTGATTTCGCACCGCGCGCCCTCATAGACGACGGCGACCGTCTGTTCGCCTTCCCGATAAAATTTCAGCCGTTCCTCTTCCGGAATCATCTCCTCCGTCAGAGCGATTTCTTCCGTCTTTCCCGAACCGCGCGTGACGAGCAGTTTATATTCTCCGTACGGAAATTCCCCCGGCGCGATGATCGCTTCGGGGTTTCCCGCGACGGAGACGGTGACGTCCGTCTTCTTTTTCAAAACCGAAATGAGGATTCCGACCGTCGCGCCCACCGCGCAGACGATCACTAAAATCGCTATGATGAGTTTCTTCCTCATCGCCAAACTCCTTTATCGGTGAAATTTCCTTTATTCTGAACGGCGCGGCACACCGAAAGTACACCGCACTCTTTATCCGCAAACGGGATAGCGGAGATTTTGCAATTCCGAGACGATCTGATCGGAAGTCGCGGGTTTCGTAAGATACCCGCTGGGGCGCAGTTCCAGAACCTGCTCCGCATATTCGTTGGGGGAACAGACGGTGACGAAGATGATATTCACCTGCGGACAGAGTTTCTTGACGGATTTCGCCAACGTCAGACCGTTCGGAGAACCGTACAGCTCGATTTCGCAGAGAAACACGTCGCAACCGTTGCTCCGCACGAAGGCGAGCGCCTTTTGCGGATCGTCGAACGCGTGAACGACCGTCCGCAACGCCGCGTTTCTCCGCAACGTGCGTACAAGTCCGCGCAACGCGACGCGATGATCGTCCAGACAGACGACGTTCAGTCTCCGCGCTTCGCTCTTCCGTTGATTCGCTCCGAATGCGACCGCTCGTTTTTCACAATCGATTCCCGTTTCCATTCCGACCTTCTCCGTTCTCTCCGTTTATTATGTCATACGAAAGTATGCAAAAAGTAGGCAAATGACGGTTTCCGAAAAATTTTTTTGTTTTTTCGCAAAAAAAATGCCCGACGAGTCGTCGGGCGCGCTGTGAGATTAAATCATAAACATGCTTAAAACCGCCGCAAACAGATTGATATACAGCACGAACAGAATGAAATAGGAGATCGCATAATAGGGCGCCAACATCGCCGACCAAAGCTTGCGCTTGGGTTTTCGGGTAAAGTCGTGCATCAGAAGAAAGGGAATGGCGATCATCAGCGACAGCGAATCGCCTACCCCGAACGCGGACGCGCCCGGAATGAGCCCGAACAGCGTATCCGCGACGGCAAAGACCGCAAAGATCAGGCTTGCGACGACGGTATAGTTCACGCAGTACCGATTGGTCTTTTCGTACTCCTCGTAAGCAATCCCGCTGCGATTGAACCGACGGTACGCTCGTTCCCGAACGGAAAGAAAAATCAGGATCGCGCCGAAAATAAAGAAATTGACAAGTCCCCGCCGCGGCAACAGAGAGCCCGTATAGACGTTTACGCTGATGAGCCCGTTTTTGATAAGCCCGCTCAGAACGAAAGAAGCCACGATATAGCCGATCGGGAAAACGACGCAGGCGCGAAAGACGATCAGTCCCCCTTTCGACCTAATCCGCTTCGGTCTTGCCATGGTAAAATAATAAATCGAGCAGCACAAAAACAGATCGATAAAGACGTTGAAATTGGAAAAATATCCCCCGACCATCTTAATCAACCTTGCGTCCAGCGTAAATCCGACCGCCATTTCGGTCAGTCGGTTGACGTGCGGAATAAAATACCGAAGAAAGAACAAGATCTCCCCGCCGTAATACAGTCCCGCGACGATGCCGTAAAAGATCATCATTTTCAACGCGCGTTCCCGAAAGGAAAATATGTACGAAATCATCCACGCCAGCATCAACGGCACGGCGATTTTTCCGAGACTGACGCAGAATGTCAGAATCGCGTCGAGAATCGCGCTTTCGATTTCAAAAAACGACGTGTCGTTGATCAGAAACAGCAGTTGCAGACAGCGCGCGATCTGAGAAACGGTCAACGCGATCACCGCGATGTATTTCAGCGCCACAAAGTTCAGAATCGGTCTTATTTTTACTTCGCCGTATAACAATTTCTCTTTCGTCATGTGCTCCTCCGCGCGCCTTTCATTCCGCGTGTTATCTTTTATCGTATGATCCCGATTTTGATTTTATCAAAGAAAAGTATGCAAAAAGTAGGCAGATTCAGAAAAAAACAAACGGGATCTCTTAGTTTCCGTCTGCTTTCTCCGATTGCGTTTCCGCACGGTTGTGTTTCCGCACAGTTGCGGCGCCGTTATGTTTCCGCGCGGTTGCCGCACAGTTGCATTTCCGCACAGTTGCGGCGCCGTTATGTTTCCGCGCGGTTGCGGCACAGTTGCGTTTCCGCACGGTTGCGTTTCCGCACGGTTGTGTTTCCGCACAGGTGTATTTCCGCGCGCCGCGACGGGGCAATGCGATCATTTTTTATGAATTGCGGCATATCGTTCTTCCAGCGCGGCGTGCGTCACTTCCGCCCAACTGTACTGCGCCATGTATTCCCCGCGGTATACCTCGAACCCCCGCTCTTTGCCGTTGATAAAATCGAAATAGTCGCATTGGATCGCGTCGGGGAAAATTCCGAGCAAACCGTGTCTCCGCGCGATCACGCCTTCGCAGTCTTTCGATTGCAACGTTTTGAGAAGATCTCCGCGAATGCTTTTGAAATAGGCGGCGTGCCCTCCGTCGTTCTCGAACAAGATTCCCATCATCTCCCCGACCGTGCAAAGCGCGCCTCTCCTGTCTATGAGGTAGGCGAACAGCTCTTTCGATTTGACGTATTTGAACACGATCGGATTTCCGTCGCAGTACGCCTCGAAATTCCCGAACGTCTGTACGCGGATCCGTTTGCCCTTTTCCACGGGGTTTCTGAGTTCGGAGAGCTCTCTTATAACCTTTTGCGGCGTGATCGGCTTTACGACGTACCCGCTTGCGTGCAGATCGAAGGCGACGTCGCGGTAGCTGCCGTACCCCGTCGCAAAGACGATATTGATGCGCGGACAGATCTTTTTCAGACGGTAAGCAAGACCTACGCCGTCCACGCCCGCCATTTCGATGTCTAAAAACGCGACGTCGCACCCGTGTTCCCGTGCGTATTCCAACGCGTCCGAAGCGTAACGGAAGCCGTTCACCTCCGCCTCCGGCTCCGCGCTGCGGATCGCTTCGACCAATCCTTCCAGAGCGAGGCGCTCGTCGTCCACGGCTATTATTCTCATACCGCGCCTCCTTTCTTCGGTATGGTGATCGTCACCGTCGTGCCCCGATCGATCTCGCTGACGATTTGAAGCGTTGCGTCGCACATCGCCTGCAACCGCTGACGGACGTTCTCTATTCCGATATGCGTTTTCCCGTCGTCCGCGTAATGCATGACGTCGAAGCCGACGCCCGTGTCGATTACGGCGACGACGTATGCGTCGTCGGTCTCCCGCGTCGCAACGGTCACGGACCCGCCGCCCTTGCGCTTGGAAACTCCGTGTTTTACGGCATTCTCCACCAGCGGTTGCACGGACATGATGGGCAGACTGAACGCGCTCGTCCGGATATCGTAAACGACGGAGAGCTCGTCGCCGAAGCGTATCTTTTCAAGATCGAGGTAGGTCTTGATATGTTGCAGTTCCTTATCGAACGTGATCAGGTCTTTATAGTCGAGCGAATCGAGATTGTTGCGCAGATAGTCCGAAAAAGAGCTTATCGCCTCTTGCGCGGTCTGCGTGTCCTTGCCGCAGAGATGATAGATCGCGTTCAGCGTATTGTAAAGGAAATGCGGCTGAATCTGCGAAAGCATGATGGAAAAACGGCTCTGCTTCAATTCCGCCTGCAACGCCTTCCGTTCCGCAAGCAGTTCCTTTTCGCGCATCGCCGCCCGTATGTTGTGCGGCAGCACGCGCAGAGTCAGCACGAGAAGAGACGAAAACAAAACCACGAACGCAATTTCGGAAGCGATACACCCTCCCCACCAGCCGAGCGCGATCGCCGCGAGATCGATCATAAACGCCGGAAGAACGAGCGCGAAAGGCGCCTGCACGAAGAAACGGTTTTTCGTACCGTTGATCATGCCGTATCCCGTAAAGCCGAGCATGACCAAGGCGACGACGGACTGCAATATGCTCCATACCGACCACAGATTGTAGAAATACAAGTCGCTGAATAACGCGACGATTATGATTACCGCCGTAACCGCGCCCGAAACGCCCGCCGTTATTTTCGCCGCAAATTTGCATTTTTCCGCAACGAAATACGTTATGAACGTCATCACCGAGAAGAAATAGAGCATGAAGCTCAATCCCAGAGCGGTCGTGTTGAACGCCGCAGACGAGCCCAGAAGCGATAAGTTAGGGTCGCTCATCAGGAAAAACGCGCCCGCAAAAAATACCGCCAATCCAAAGAACCAGATGGGTTTCCCCTGCTTGATTCTCAGCAACGAAGAATATAATGCGATGCCGAGCAGCGCGAATCCGACGATCATCAGCACGTATCCCGTCATTCTGTAAGCGGCGCTTTCGTCCGAGACGCTGCTTTCAAAAGCTCCCCTCGAATAGACGCGCATGGAATTCAGAAATTCGTTCACGGCGGTTTCGTTTCCGAACGAGTGGAAATTTCTTAAAACGATCGTAACCGTATCGTCTTCCGTTCCCGTATAGGAAAAGACCGTCCAACCTTTTCCGCAGGCGCTCTCTCCGATTTCCGGATTTTCCGAATCGAATACATGCGGTTGCTGTTCTCCGATTCGGATTTCCCCGCCGATATGATTGAAATAGAAGGCGATGGGCAAGCCTTCCGACGCTCTGCCGACCTCTTCTCCGTCGTCCGTAACCAACAGAAAATACCCCCGCAAAGATACGTCGCCCTTCGTCGAAGAGATCTTCTCTCCCTTTCTTAGGGGCTTATATTCTCCGTCCGCGATCTTATATTCGCCCTGAAAGGTCACGCGTAACAACATCGACGGCTTTGCCTGCGTACTGTTTGCGGCATTCGTCAAGAGCAAGGAGACCGCCAAAGCAAGCACGACAACCGCTCCGATCAGCAAAAACGGTAATTTTTTCAGTTTCAGCAATCCTTTCATACCGATCACCCTGTTTCCGTAACGTAATCCCGCTCCGTTTCCGATACGAAATACGGGCGTTCTTCGGAGGAGAGAAACGGCGAAGAGACCCGCCGTCTGAATTTCCTTGAAATCTGCTCCGAAATTTTTCTTAAATTATAACATAAATTTTGTCGAATGACAACAGGAATTGAACGGAAAATATCGGGCGCGGACACCTCTGCCCGCGAAAAATAAAGAAGGCGCAGAGCGCCTTCTGTTACGACCTGATGAAGAAAATTCCATTCAGCCGCTTTCTTGTCGATAACGGTTTTGAAAGGCGCAGAGCGCCTTCTGTTACAACATGATGAAGAAAATGAGTTTTTTTTGCCCATTCCGGCTTCCCGAACATGGAAATAATGCTGTCAAAAAACTCGGATTAGGGAATCCCTCACAAAAACTTTTAACCGTCGGAAATGCTATAACGAAATAATTTCGGTATATTTTACTCCTCTTTGCGACGTAGCGCCACCAACGTCTCGACGTGCTTGGTCTGAGGAAACATATCGAACGGTTGAAGATAGGAGATTTCGTAATCGCCGCAGGGCGCGTCCGTTTTTATCAGCTCTCCGCGTTCGTTTTCGGTCAGCGCGCCCGTTAAGATTCCCAGATCGCGCGCAAGCGTCGCGGGATTGCAGGAGATCATGAGAATTTTCCGTACTTTTCGCTCCATGATTTCCCGAAGAACGCCGCGCGCCACTCCCGCGCGGGGCGGATCGAGCGCCACCGTTGCGTCGGGGTGCTTTTTCATCAATCCGCCGAGCAGATCTTCCACCTTCCCGCACAGATTGGTCATCCGTTCCTGTAATCCGTTCTTCCGTTTCAACGCGTCGGCACAGGCGCTTGCCTCCGGAACCACCTCGATCCCATAGGCATGTCCGCATCGACGGGCAAACATGGCGGTCAGAAGTCCTCCGCCCGCATAGCAATCGATCACCGTTTCGTCTTGTTCCGATACGAGCGATACGGCGTTTTTGTAAAGTTTCGCCCGAACGTTCTCGTTGACCTGCACGAACGTGTTTGCTCCCGCTTCAAAGATAACGCCGCAGTCCTCGCACTCGAACGCACCTTCCCCTTTCAGAATTCGGAATTCTTTGCCGAATACCGCGTTGGTCGGTTCGGGGTTATAATTGAGATAAAAAGAGTATTCTTGAAAAATTCCGTCGAGCAAGCTGAGAAAAAAACCGATGCCGGCGATTTCCCGCACCGCGGAAACCAGCGTGACGATGAATTTCCCCTTTAATTCCCGCACCACGATATGCCGCAGTTCGCCCGAACGGTCGCTCTCGTCGTAACCGTCGAGTCCGCACGTTTCCATGAAGCGTCGGAGCGCCGCGATCAACCGTTCCGTCCATTCGGGATGAATTGGACAAGCGGAGATCTCCACAATCCGATGCGAACGCTCCGCATAGAACCCGATCACGTTCTTTCCGTCCTTCCGCCCGATGGGAAGCTGCAATTTATTGCGATAGCCGTACTCCCGATCGCTGCGTTCGCACGGCGGTACGGAGTATTCGACGCCGCCGATCTTCCGCAGACTGTCCTCCACGAGTTTGCTTTTGAACCGCAACTGCTCGCGATAGCGGAGATGCTGTAACTGACAGCCTCCGCAACGAAAAAAAGCCGCACAGACGGGGCGAACGCGCTCCTCCGCGGGCGTGTATAACTCTTCGATTTTACCGTAGCCCGTCGTTCCCTTGACTTTCAGCACGCGGATCTTTGCCCGCTCTCCCGGGAGCAGGTACGGGACGAAAAGAGTAAATCCGTCTTGTCGGACGATCCCTTCCCCGTTCGTGCCGAGCGCGGAAGCCGTTCCGACGATCAATTCGTTTTTTACCATACGTTACCTCCCGATTCTCCGAACCGCGGCGTTCACCGACTTCTGACAGGCGAAAATCATGCGGTCGTACACCGCGAAAAACAACGTTCCCCCGATCAGAATGACGGGAACGATATATTCGTTCACCCAATCGACGGCGACGTTCATTCCGAACGCGAAACGCCAGCACAGATACATGGCGGCGTCGAACCAGACCGCTTTCACGAAAAAACAGAGGATCGCGTTCCAACGGAAGCGGGTCTGCACGAAATTCGTGAGAGGATGAAGTCCGAAAAAGACGATAAACGGCAATAATTTCCAAAAGAACGCACCGCCGCCCAAAAGCAACGCGCAAAGGCATGCCGCGAGATAGGCGAGGACGTCCCCCCAGACGAAATTTTTGGAAAGCGGCACCATGAGTGCGAAACAGCCTGCAAGATACCCCGTCGCAAGCAAAAACGGATTGAGCGAACCGAGCCAAAGGAACAGCGTGGCAACCGCGCAGGCGATCGCGGACAGCGCGATTTCAAACGATTTTGAATTGCGTTTCATCAGCCGCAGTTACAGCAGAGATTGAACAGACAGTTCACGCAGAGGTAGGTATAACAGCAGGAAGCGCAGTTCGCGCACCAATTTCCTCCCATCTGTTCGTCCGACGTCGGATTCGGATTGGTGTTGGGCGCGCCGCCCGTCTGTTCCCGATAATCGGCGCGGGCGGTCAGCTTTTCGTATGCGTCGCGATATTTCGCGTTGACGGGATCGAGTTGCATCGCGATTTCCAGCTGTTTCTTGCTCTCGCTCATCCAATTCTTTTTATAAAAGACGACCGATTGCAGATAGTGCCATTCCGCGTTGCGTTCGTTGAACTCGTCCAGCTTGGATTGCGCCGCCGCAAGCTCGCCCCGCTTGATGAGATCGGCGACTTCCTCGAACGCGGACGTTCCGCTCGTGTTTTTTCGGGACTGCCGCCGCTCCGTCATGATCTCTTCGTACGCGACGTCGAGTTTGTTCAGCATTTTGGCGGCGGTAACGCCCGCCTCCCCGTCCTGCCATTGCTCCTCCGCATACTTCTTTTTGAGTTCGCGATAGCGTTCTTTGATCTCCTCGTCCGTCGCCGTTTCGCTCAACTGTAATAATTCGTAATTTTCCCGATTCATAATGCCGTTCCTCTATTTGACGATCTTTTTCATTTTTTTTCTTTTTTCGCCTCTGATCACGCGTTCCGTCTCCCGCGGCAGACCGCGGAGAATGATATTGTCCGTCAGATCGCGGTTGAACGGAAAGGAAATCCGCGACAGGTTCTCCCGCATATCGTAAAACAGCGTGTCGAACAGAAACGCAATATCGCTCCCGTGTTCCGCAATCAGAGTCGCCTTGTCGCGGCTCCCGTAGGTGAGCCGCAACGGATTGTAGGCGTCTTTCGCCGCGTCCTTATCGTAATCGTCCAGCGCGTCGATCAGATACACCCATTTCCCGACGTCGTAGAACAGACCGTCCGTCGCTTCCGTCGCCTTCTCGCCGAGCAGATAAGCGGAAACAGACCGCAGCATGTCCGCGCTGGCGTCTGCGGCGGCGTCCGGAGACGCGACCTTCCGTCGCTCCGTCTCCGCCTGTTTTTCCATTCCCCGCGCGACGATTTCCACAAGCTCGGGGTAATCCCGCTTCGCGCGCCGAAACCCCTTTTTGAACCAGACGCGCTTGCCGCGCCCCCGATCCCCGTCCTCGACGTCGTCCGTCAGTTTATAGTAGATAAGAACGGTATTGAGCGCGCCCAGCGCAAGCGTCAGACCGTCGATCGCGGCGATCGGCTGACGGACGAGACAGTGCTCGGCGCAACGCTGTTTCTCGACGCGGATATCCGTTCCCGCGACGTTATGCAGAATCGCGGACAGAAACGTGACGTCGTAGGAAAGCCCCATGCGCGCCGCCTGTCCGCATGCCTTTCCGATCCCCTTGCACAGCCCGCAGTAGAGCGCTTTGTAGAGCATGAAGTCCTTGATGCGGAGATCGGGAAGATCGTACCGAACGTATCCGACCACGGTTATTCTCCCTGATAAAAACCGATTTTACGGTACACTTTGGAGAGCGTCTTTCTCGCCGCCTTGTAGGCGCGTTCCGCTCCCGCCGCCAATACGCCGCCGAGATACGCTTTATCCGCAAGCAAGCGTTTTTGTTCCGCCTGAATCGGCGCGAGCGCGTCCGCGACCGTCTCGCCCACGGCGAGCTTGAACTCGCCGTACCCCTTTCCCTCGAACGCGCGCTCCGCCTGCTCGACCGAACAACCCGTAAACGCCGCGTAAACGTTCAGAAGATTGGTGACGCCCGGTTTGCTTTCGTCCGCGCGGATTTCGTTCCCGCTGTCCGTGACGGCGCGTTTGAACTTTCTGATGACGGCGTCTTTGTCGTCCGACAGAAAGACGGAAGCGTTGGGGTTCTCGTCCGACTTGGACATCTTCTTTTCGGGATCCTGCAAAGACGCGATCTTTGCGCCCGCTTTGAGAATATACGCCTCGGGCACGCGGAAGGTCTCGCCGTAACGGTTGTTGAAACGGATCGCGACGTCGCGCGCGATTTCCAGATGCTGACGCTGATCGACGCCGACGGGCACGACGTCCGTCTGATAGAGCAGAATATCCGCCGCCATCAGGACGGGGTAGTCCATAAGCCCCATGTTGACGTTTTCGGCATGCCGCGCGCTCTTGTCTTTGAACTGCGTCATGCGCTCCATCTCGCCCACGTAAGTCATCGAATTGAGCACCCAGGTGAGCTCCGCATGCTGCGGAACCTGCGACTGAACGTAAAGCGTGCATTTTTCGGGATTTACGCCGCATGCGATATACAGCGCGAGCAACTCCACCGTTCTGCGCCGAAGTTCGGACGGCTCCTGCCGTACGGTGATCGCGTGCATGTTCGCGATCGCATAAAAACATTCGTATTCGTCCTGCAACGCCACCCAATTCCGAATGGCGCCCGTATAGTTCCCGATCGTCAGATTTCCGCTCGGCTGTACGGCGGAATACAGCGTTTTCTTTTCCATGATTTCAAATCCTCGTATAAACCTTGCTTTATTATACCATATCCCGCGGTAAATTGCAACGGACAAAGGCGTTTCCGCACACAATTTTCATGCGTCTTACACGCAAAAAAAGCCGAAAACTCCCGACAGGCGGGAGTTTTACCTTTTATTCCTGCGCGACGACGTAAACGACGCCCGCCGCGTTCGGTCCGATATGCGCGCCGACCGCGCAACAGATATTAAATCGCCGCGCCGAACGCTCGCCCGTCAGTTCCGTCAACTCGTCGCACACCGCCTCCGTTTTGCAGTAGAGATAGTACGGAGAAAACGCGGGATCGCGCTTCTCCCGTTCCGAAAGCCGTTTGACCTCCGCGAGCGCTTTCTTCCGTCCGTGCGCGCGCCCGACGTTCTTAACCTCGCCCTCTACGGTCAACTCGACGACGGGTTTGATTCCGAGAAGTTTCCCCATGAGCGCCGTTCCGCCCTTGATTCTTCCGCCCTTATAGAGATATTCGAGCGTATCGAGCGTATCGAGCGCGGCGAACAGGCGAAGCCGCGGGCGCAGACCGTCGAGAATCTCCGCCGCTTCCCTCACGCTCCGATCCCGCCGTCTGACCGCTTCTTCGACCAAAATCCTCTGCATTGCCGTCGTACACAGGGAATCGTACAAAAGCACGTTGTCGAATCCGCCCTCTTCTTTGGCGATCCGCGCGGCGTTCAGCGTTCCCGAAATTTTGGAAGAGATTAAAATGACGATCGCCTCCTCTCCCGCCGCCCGTTCAAACGCTTCGCGGAACAGCATAACGCCAATGGGATAACGCGCAAGACCGCGACAGAACAACAAGCCGTTGGGAATAGCGCGCAAGGCGGCGGCAGGACGACAAGCCGTTGGGAATAGCGCGCAAGACCGCGGCAGGACGACAAGCCGTTGGGAATAGTTCGCAAGGCGGCGGCAGGACGACAAGCCTTTGGAATAGCGCGCAAGACCGCGGCAGGACGACAAGCCTTTGGGATAGCGCGCAAAAAGCCGTCGGCAGAGCGACGGCTTTTTCATCATCTTATCAAGTTCGACCGATCAGGACTGCGCCCGCGTAAAGATCACGGTTTCCTGCTTCCCGCTGACCGAATCGGAATAGCGGAGCACCAGATCGTAGCCCTCGTTGAGCGAAACCGAATAGCCGAGTTCCGCGCCGCCCGCGTGCACAGTCGTCAGTTCGTCGAGCGCGCCGGAGTTCTCCGTATAGGTAAAACTCAGATACTCGGTGACCGTACCGCCGTTTTCGGGACGGGTGAGCTTCATCTTTCCGCCGTCAAAGGTCAGCGTAACCGTCGCGCGCGGATTTCTGACGCTCGCGGTATACACGCCCGAAAGAAGCGTACTGCTCGAAGGCTTCGGATTCACCGTAACGGTAAGCGTGCATTTTACGGAGGAATTTGTTCGGGAAGTCATCGTGACGGTATACGTGCCCGCCGTGTTCGCGGTAAACGCCAACCAGCGCAATCCGTTCTTCTCCGTCAATTCCGTCTGTTCGATCGTTACGTTCCCCGCGTTCGTGGAGACCGCCGTACACGCGTCGTCGATCCATTCCGCATCCGCGGCGGCTTTGAAATAGAGCGGCTGTCCGACGTACACCGTCGCGGCGGATTTCACCGCGGTGACGTATCCGCTCGACGAATATTCGCACACGTTGGCGGTAAGGCTCTCGGGCGCGGCGAGCGCAACCGTAAGTCTGACCGTAACCAAAAGTTCGTTCGTCCTGATCAGAAGCGTGACGTCGCCCGTCAGACGGCTCGTGAGCGCGATCTGATAACGAGTCCCTTCCTTGGACGCCACGACGGCAAATTTCTGTTCGTTGATCGTGCCGAAGTTCACGGGGATCTCCGCTCCGTCTCTGAGGAGACAGAAGGAGAGTTCGTCGAACCCGATCTCGAACGCGCTCGCGGGCTGCGGATCTCTGATATACAGAAATTTCTGAACGCCCGCCGTCATTTCGACCGCGTTCTCCCCGACGAGCGCCGTTCCGTCGTAGAGCGGAAGCTCCGTAAACAACAGCTTCTCCTTCGTGTAAGGATTCTCGTCCGGCTCGGCGGGATCGTCCGTCTTGCTCGTCTGCCCGAACTCGAATACTTCGACGTAGCGATCCCCCTCCACGTCGAGGGTATAGGCGTTCCCGTTTTCGTCGAACTCCCACGTCTTGATCTCGCTCTGCGGATTTCCGCTCTCGTCGATATGCGCGTAGCGGTTGACGTACGTCGTATCGGTAACCTTGAACCATTCGATCATGCGGGAATCGTCGTTTAACGTAAATTCCACCTCGAAGACGCAGAAATAGCCGCTGTTGTCTCCCGCCTGCTGAACGTAACCGAAGGAGAATCGATAGCACGTCTCCTCGTCAGCGTTGGTATATTTGCTCTCGGCAAAATCGCCGTTCGGATTCACGACCGCTCTTGCATAGAGTTCGGACAGCAGGTTTTCCGCTCCGAACATCTCCCCGAACGCGGTCGTCCGACCGAACGCGAACCGATACCCGTTCATGTACGAGGCGTCGTATATGCGGTCGAGCCGCGCCGTCTCTTCTCTCGAATCCCTCCGCACGCACCAGAAATCGCCGTTCCGATCGAGCGAACACCAATATTCGAGCTTGTCCGACGCGTCGATAAAATGCGTATATCCTTCTCCGAATTCATAGGACATCGGAGAGCTTACGTTTAAGGTCAGCGCGTTCGTCTCGTCGTAATGCTGTTCTCTTCTCCAACCCTCGCCCCTTCTGACGAAAGAGCCGCCCGCCGATCCGACTTCGACCGCGTCCGCCACGGACGAGTTTTCCGTGATCCCGCGCGCGGGAATGGGAAGATCGAACACGACGTCGTCGTCCGCATAGTCGGGATCGCCGTTCGGGTAGACGTACCGCATCACGCCGTCGCAAAGCGCCGTCTCGGCTTTGACGACTTCCGTCGTATAACCGCCCTGCGAGAGGGACGGAAGCGTCAATTCCGTGCGATGCGCGCCGTTGAGCGTGCAGACGCCCTTCGCGAACCCCGCGCCGTCGGCGGTCGGAAGCGTCAGTTCCCATTCGCCGTAGACGTGATGATCGGGCGCGACGGGAAGCACGCGCGTCAATACCTCTCCGCAGTTCACGCAGACGCCCTCTTCGAGTCCCTCCGCAACGCAGGTCGCGGGCGTGACCGTTCTCCAACGGTTGACCGAATGGTCGCAGTCGTCCTCTCCGCACGCGGTGACGCCGAGGGCGAAACAAGCGCATGCCGCCGCGAGCAGTCCCGTAATTACTCTTCTTTTCATTCCTTTCCTCCCGTTTTCAAACGTAATAGAAACAGTCGTACAGCCATTGATCCTCTTCTCCCGACGAGAGCGAATTTTCCAGAGTGCCCGCGCCGTCGAAGAAGAATTGCCGCGCCGAAGCGTACGCCTGCAAAAATTCCTTCAATTCTTCGGTCACGGGATAAGCCCCGTCCGAATTGGCATATTTTGCATACCCTTGCGGAATGAACATGCCGCGTGCGTCGGTCACGGCGATTCCGTCCGCGTCGACCTCTTTGAAAAACGGACTGTAATTGTAGCCGTTGCAGTTGAGCCGCAACATGGAATGGAGGAATCCCATTCCCCCATAATCCACATAACTGTCTCTCGTGATATAAGCGTACAGCCGCTTTTCGTAGGCGCCGTTTACGTACCGATAGTAATACCCGTCCGCGGGATTGAGTTTATACAGTTCGACCGTCTCTCCGTTCTGCGCGGTCGTCTTCCATTGCAGAGTAGCGGGCGCGTGGCGAGGATCGTCCGCCGCCTTTACGATCGTCGCGCCCTGCGGCGCGGCGTACTCCGTACGGTTTTTAAAGTCCTCTGTGGGATATTTCAAGGGATCTTCTTCCGTCTCGTTCTCGCCCTCCCAGAAGATGACGAAATCGAGGTTGACGGGGAAGGCGTCGGCGTTGATGCTCTCCGTGCGGATACAGAAGATGAACGTATTCCCGCCCCCCGCGTTGGGTTCGTTAAAATCGCGACGGAAGTTTTTGGTGTACGTCGAGGACGCGCCGCCGTCGTCCACCGTCAGCTGTAAGCTTTCCAACGCCGGATTGTCGATATATTTATCCAGAATGGGATTGATCACGTTCGCGGTGACGTCGATCATCGATTCCACCGTATAGACGCCCCCGACGGTCGGTTTATACTTGAAAAAATACTTATCCTGCGGACTTCTCAGAACCGCGCGATATGCGCCTGTACGAGGCAGTTCCGCCATATGGCTGAAATCCGAGCCGCTTCCCATCGCCGTTCTCAACGGATAGAGCGTCACGGAGACGTCTTTTTCGTCGTTGCTGGCGTAATAGATATTCGGATTATAGGTAAATCCGCTCGGCGGCGCGGACAGCGTGATGCGGTACTCTCCGTCCGGTCCCGTGACGGAAGCCACGCCGCGGCGGTTGAACGCCGCGCTGAATTTGCCGCCGAGATCGTTCGTCCAGATCGCTTCGATCTGTTCCGACGGAACGTACGGCGCGCCGTTGACCGTGAGCCTGACTTTGAAATCCCCCTCTTCCTCTTCGACGGCGGGCGCGTCGCCCGGCTGTTCCGCAGAAGAACCGCCCGTCGGCGCTCTGTATTCTCCGCAGCCCGTCAGACTCAACGCCGCAAGAAGGGCGAGAACGAACATCAATACGCGTTTCATTTTTTCCCCTCCTTGTCCACCAAGCCGAACAGACTTCTGATATCGCTCCATTTCAATTTTCTGACGACGACGTCCGCGGCGAACAGCCCCACGCACGCGATCAACAGCGGAACCGTCAGCCTCACCGTCCGAACGCCCACTTCACTCTCGTCGTTGACGAGCGAGAGCGTTCCGTCCTCGCTGACCGTTCCCGTTCCGCCAACCGCTTTATATAGCCCCGCCGCGTCGAATACCGTGAACGAATCGTATTCGGGCAGATAGGACAGATTGACCGCGCGCTCCGAAACGTACTCCGCGCCGCCGTAAGAATAGGACACCCTCACGAGATACTTTCCCGTCTGCGGCGTGACGAACGTATAGGAATACGCCGCGACGTCCAGCGCGACCGCACGTTCCGTCCGTTCGCCGTCCGGCGCCGTGACCGCGACCGTTACGGTCGCGTCGTAACGCACGGTCGCAGGCGTGATCTCTACCGCGCAATATCCGTTCTCCGTCCGCGTCGAGACGGTAAACGGCACGTCGATTTTCTCCGTCGGCGTATTGACTTCGAGCACCTTTCGGAAAAAGAGCGCGTCGAATCCCGAATCCCGCCATTCGCCGATCCAATCCCCCGTAAACGAGCTCGAAAACGCAGAAACCTTTCCGTTTCCGTAAGACCAATAGGAGTACAGCGGAACTGCCACGCTCACGCCGCTGTCGTTGGGATAATAGTTCGTCGTGAGCACGGTCGTCGCGCGCGCCTTCGCCTTGCCGTTCACGTATCCGTCGATATACGGCGCCGCATCGATTCCGGATACGACTTCGTCGTAGCTTTTTTTGATCGAAACCGCAGAAGAACCCGTCACCACCGTCTCCCGCGAGCTGTCGCCCATTTCGCCGAAGACGGTCTCCTCTGCTTCCTCCACGGTGTTCGCCAGCCGATACATGCCCCCGCCCGCAGTCGAGATTGCTTCGAGGAGCGTTTTCGCATTCTGCGCCGCGGGGCTCGTGTCGGCGCCCCGTCCCACGTCGAGAACGGACGTCGCCACGCCCATCAGATTGAGTTCCCCGACGATCCCGATCGGATCCGCGTCGTTTGCGTAATTGAGCCCGTCGCTGACGAGCATGATCTGTTTATCGCCGTAGATCGCGTCAAGCTGTTCGATCTGCTCCTTCGCCTTATTGAACCCGCCGCTCATCACCGTTCCGTGCGCCGTCTCGATGGATAAGATCTTCTCCTGAATCTCTTTCCGATACTTTGCGCTCGTCGGCTGTTGAACGACGGTGACCGTTCCGTCGAACTTCACGACGCATACGTCGTCGCTGTCGCTGACGAGATCGAGCAGTTTCGTCGCCGCGCACTTCGCGCGTTCGAGCTTTCCGAGACTGAACATACTGTCCGAGCTGTCGATGATGATCGTGTACAGCTTCGGATCTAACTCGCTGTTCCCGAACTTGACGGGCAACATCTTGGAAAACTCGTCCGTCAGTTCGTCCGTCCTGTTCTGCAAATTCAGATTTCCGAACGTGATCAGGCTCTTTCCGAACGCCGAAACCACCGTGTTGAGACTCTTCACGAACAGAGCGTTGTTTTTGAGATCGGTCAGATCGACGTCGGAGATCAAAATTTCGTCGTAGCGGCAGAGCGCCTCCACGCTGCACGGCACGTCGCACGGAGTTTCGGGATCGTTGACGTAAGCATCGATCGTCGCCCGATCCCCGTAGAGCGACTGCGCCGCAAGCACGTCCGCAGAATTCGAGGTGATCAGCAACACGTTCACTCTCCCCGTCACCGACTGCGTGAACGAATACGCGTTGTCGTAGGGATTCCCGTCGTCGGGCGCCGCCACGCGGATTTCGTAATCGAACGCTCCCGTAAGATCGGTCGGAAGCTGAAACGAAACGGCGCTCGCGCCCTTGGAGAGCGTGACGGAGAGATCTTTCCGTTTTTCCCCGTCCCGATAGAGAGAGACGATCGCGTTGCAATCGTAACTGCTGCGGATTGTCGCCGTCGCCGTCGTCTCGTGATTGAGATACGCCGTCTGCGTAAATTCCACGCCCGAAATCTGAACGTCCTTCGCGTCCGGGCCGAGGTTGTCGTCCACGTAAATCGCGTCGACATGAACGCCCTCCGCGTTCAACGCGTCCACCGCGCGTTTGATCGCGTTCCCGTCGCTCCCGTCCGACTGTTTGCCGTCGGTAATGAGCACGATGCGTTTCACCACCCCGTCGCGGAAGAGATCGCCGGTATAGCCGAGCGCAGACACGACGTCCGTGCCGCTGTCGTCCACCCGCGCCTCTTTCACGCTCTTCGGCGTTTCGCCGAGACGGGTGAGAAGTTTATAGTCTTTTCCGAAACAGACCACGCCCATGCGCGTGTTTTTCGGAAGTTCTTTGTTCAATCGGGAAATATATCCGTCGATCTGATCGAGATTCCTGTTCGCGGAATAGGACACATCCGCGAGAACGTAAACGTTGGTCTCGGTGATCACCGTCTCGATCTTCGCGCCCGCCGCGGTAAAGGCGACCAGAACCGCCATGAGGACGTGCAAAGAGAGCGACGCGATATTGTGCCCGTTCGCGTTGTCCTTTTTCACCGCGAGAAAGAACGGCACGGCGAGCAGGAGCACAAGCGGGATCGCGAGCAACAGAAGATAGGCGTTATCGAAGTTGATACTGCTCATAACAATACACCATCCAATCCGCAATGAAGATCACCGCGAGTACGATAAACAAAATCAAGAGATCCTCGTATCTGCCGTCGCGATACGCGTTTTCCGCTTCCCCGTAGAGGACGAACGACTGCTCGGCGACGTACGGAATCCGTTCGGAGAGGGGGAGCGCGGAAAATACGTTGACCTTCCGTTCGGTATTCCCCGACAGCACCGTGACCGTATAAACGCCCTCCTCCGTGAGTTCGTACTCGGCGACGGCGCTGCCCGTTTCCAGATACACGCTGTGTCCGAGCGGCGAATCCACGCGCACGCTCTCGCAGTTTGCGGGAACGTTCACCGTCATGACGTCGCCGCAATAGTACGCCGACGCGTCCACCAGTGCGGGGAAGGTGAAATCGAGCAGGTTGCGCGTAAGCACGACGAAATCCGACCTGAGCGCGAGATCGGAATCGTGCACGTCGAACGCGAACACCACTTCGCGGTTGCCGTAGACGTTACTGCCCGCAAAGACCGCGGGATTGTTTTCGCAGAACAACACCGTCGCGAAGTCGCGATACAGCCCGCATTTGACGTATCGGGAAACGCAGATCTCCTCTTTCAACAGATTCTTTTGAAGACTGACGACGCGCGTCGCCGTCGATTGATTGTATTCCAGCCTGAGCGAAACGGAACTTTCCACGTCGCTCTGCACGGTAAATCCCGCGTTCTCCACGTTCCCGTCGGGATTGAAGAACCATACCGCGCCGTCTCTCGGCAACGAGGACGGCATGCACGAATCGAAGATATAAAGACCGTATCCGCTCTGATCGCGGAATTCGGACGGCTTCACGACTTCCACGCTCACGTTCCCGAAGGACGCGAGCGCCGCCTGCATAAAGAAAAACTCCGTATCGCTCACGATCAGCGTATCGAGCGAGGACTCTTCCCGAAGCGGGTAGAGCCGACACTCGTTGTCGAGCGCGAGCGCGTCGGGAGCGAGCAGCTTCACGCACAGTCCCGAAAATTCCGCGTACGGACAGGAGAGCTCGAAGGGCGCGGCGACGCCTTCCGTCGCATCCACAGTCGTCCGCGCGACGGGTTCCGAAGCGTCGTCGAGGTAGAGCGCAAGCTCCAAAGACGCGTTCCCGACGTAGGAATACGCGTTCCCCGTCACGACGAGGTTACCGCCCGCGATCGCGTAATCCGCCTCCGCGACGGAATAATTGATCTCGCCTTTGGAAACGTTGACGATCTCCACGTTTTCGCCCGATTCGTACGCCTTGTCGGTCACGAGCACGGTCTGCACGGAAGGGTTTTCGTCGAAATAGCCCTGCGCGGCGTTCAGCGCGTCCGCAAAGCCCGTCGCGCAGTATTCGGGTGAAACGCCGTCTAACAGTTTGAGGGCCTGTTCCTTGTCCGTCGTCCGCTCGTACACGACGGAGGTCGTAGAACCGGTATAGACGAGCGTGAAAGAGCTGCCGCTCGCGGCGCTCCCGATGCGGGAACGGATCTCCGCTTTGCCCGCGTCGAGACGGGAGACGCCGTCGCTTTGCAGATTCATGCTGCCCGAGCCGTCGAGGATAAAGCAATAGTCGCGCGCCGCGCCCGGAAGCGTGAACACCGGGTGCGCGACCGCAAACGAGAGAAAGACCACGGCGAGAATCTGCAAAACGAGACTGATGATTCCCGTAATGCGGTTGACGGGATTTCTGCGTTTGAGAAAGCGTTCGCTGAGCCGCCAGAGATAGGTCGCGGGAACGATCTGCTCGGTGTACTTGTTTTTGATGATATAAATGACGATGAGGACGGGAACGGCAATCAGTCCGAGCAATCCCAGAGGATAGAGCAAGCTCATTTCAATACCCCCATGTCCGTGAGTTTTTCAAAGAAGATCTTGTGAACGGAGTCCTCCGCCGAGACGAGCAGATAGTCCGCCCCGCGCGAAGCGCAGAACCCGCGGATTCTGTCCGTTGCGTATTCGAGCGCGAGCCGATAGGCGCGGACGACTTCGCGATTGATATTCTTCCGATAAAAGCGCGCGTGATTCTCCGAATCGTACAGGTGCATTTTTCCGCGGAGTTTCGGATTCAGTTCTTCCTTGGAGAGAATCTGCACGCACAGAATATCCCGCTTGCGTTCGGCGAGACGGTCGATCCCGTCCTCATAGTTCTCGTCCGTCAGAAAATCGGACAGAATCACCGAGAGCCCGTCGCCGTACCCGACGGATGCGGGAAGAAGCGCTTCGCTCAAACGGCTCTCGCCGTCGAACGCGAGCTCGTTGAGCTTTCCGATCGAGGCAAAATACGCGTCTTTGCCGTGCAGTCCCGAAAGGATCTCCTGCGTCTGCCCGCCGACGACGGCGTATATCGACACCTTGTCCATTTCGCAGACGGAAAGATAGGCGATCGTCGCGGCGATTCGGATCGCCTGCACGTCCTTTTTTCCGTTTCCGTAGGTCATGGACTTGCTCGCGTCGATATAAATGCGCGTGTGGAGCTGCCGCTCGTCGAGATATAATTTAAGGTAGAGCCGATCGAAGCGCGCGAAAGCGTTCCAGTCGACGCGCTTGATGTCGTCGCCCGGAATATAGTCGCGGTAGTCGGCAAACTCACAGGAAGAACCGTACGTTCTGCTCTGATGGTTGCCTCCGAACAACCCCGCCGCATTATGTTTTAACAGCGTCTGCAACGTTTCAACCTGTTGCAAAAACGCCTCGTCGATCGGCAATTCGTTCATATCTTATCTGGACAATTTTTTGTTTCCTTCGAGCAGTTTTCCGATCACGTCGTCTACGGAAAGACGATCGTTGACGGCGTTGTAATTGATTTTGATGCGGTGCCGAAGCACGGGACGCGCCAGCGCGTCGACGTCAGCATAGGAGACGTTGAACTTCCCGTTCATGAGCGCGCGGACTTTCGCGCAGGTGACGAGCGCCTGCGCCGCGCGCGGCGACGCGCCGTATTTGACGTACTTTTTCGCCGTCTCGCACGCGTTTTCGAGTTCGGGATGGGTGTAGGTGACGAGATTGACCGCGTACCGCAACACGTCGTCGATCATCGGCACGCTCTTGCTCAGCTCGCGCATTTCGAGAATGGTCTCTCCGTCGATCACGGCGGTCGCGTTCTCGTCGAGCGTGATCTGCGTCATATTGATGATGTCGACCAACTCCTCCGCGGACGGAAATTTCATGATCAGCTTGAACATGAAACGGTCCATCTGCGCTTCGGGGAGCGGATACGTACCGTCCTGTTCGATCGGGTTCTCCGTCGCAAGCACGAAGAAAGGCTCTTTCATGCGGTAGACGGTATTGGAAACGGTGATCTTATGCTCCTGCATCACTTCGAGCATGGCGGACTGCGTCTTGGGCGTGGCACGGTTGATCTCGTCGGCGAGAATGAGGTTCGCGAAAATCGGTCCGCGTTGGAACACGACGTTCATCTTCCCGTTTTCGTCCTTTTCGATGACGTTCGTACCCGTCACGTCCGACGGCATGAGATCGGGCGTAAACTGAATCCGCGCGAACGGCAGATTGAGCGTTCTGCCGAGCGATCGCACGAGCCGCGTTTTCCCGACGCCGGGCACGCCCTCCAAAAGCACGTTCCCGCCCGCGATAATCGCGGTGATCACGTTTTCGACGATCTCCTCCTGCCCCACGACGTCCGTGCGAAGCTGTTCCTTGATGCGCGCGATCGCTTCGCTGAACCGTTTTACCTTTTCCGTCTCATCCATTGTCGTAACCTTCCTGTCCTTGTTTTCTTTCTTATTCAAATCCGTTATAGAGAATGTTGAAGTATTCTCTGATATATTTTTCCATTTCCGCCGAAATCTGCCCCTCGCGAACGAGCTCGTTCACGATCGAGTTGTATTTTTCAAGCAACGTTCCGTAGGGAACGTACGTTCCCGTTTCGGGGTCGTAAATCACGTCGTCGCTGCCGTACCGGTTGCCGCCCGAACCGCCGCCGCCCGAAGAACTCTCTTCCTCGTCCGAGCCGCCCGCGCCGCCCGAACCGTCTCCGCCCGATGAACTTCCGTCCGACAACGACACGTTGAAGATCGCGGAAAGACGGTTGCGGATAAATTCGTTCATCATGCACGAATACGCCTGCACGCTCAACGCCTCCGCCCCTTTTGCCGTAAACGCGTCGCACGCATTCGCCGCGTACCCGTTGAGAACGGCGAGAGTGTACCCGTCTCCGAGCCCCGCTATGCGGTTGAGCTCTGCGGACAGCGCCGCGAGCGCGACGGACAGCGCGTCCGTCTCCGAAACGCCGGAGTCTTGAAGACGTGCGGCGATCGCCGCCGAATCTTCGCGCAACGCCTGATAAAATTTCGCGCCCAAAAGCTCGGACAGACGGTTGCGCATCGCCTCCGTCCCCTCCGACAACAGCGGCGCGATCGCGTCGTTGAGCTCAGGCTCCCGCCTCTGCACGGCGTCGAACGAGAGAAATCCCCCCTCCGCCCGATATGCGGACAGACTTGCCAAAAGCGCGTCGCCCAAGTCCGAAAGCTCCGTTTCCTCCGCGGCGAGCCGCTCCCCGAAGACGGAAGCCGAGTTCCCCGCCGTCGTGATTCCCGCAATCAGTTGCGCCGCGGAACGCACCGCCGCGCGCATGACCGTCGCGGACTGCTCGTCCGTCAAGCCCGCTTTCAGCTCTTCGAGAACGGCGACGACCGACTCTTTCGGCGTCGGTTGTAAAGAGGACTCTTTGACTTCGCCGATGAGCTGTTCGAGCGCGGTCGCCTCCCAGACGTCAAGCTCGAAACTGTCGTCGGGAACGGGTTTCTCGCGCGCGGGAACGAAGATCGCGGTAAGAAACAGCGCGCAGGCGACCGCGAACGCGATCGCCGTTGAAAGGATCGCGGAAAGGGGAAGTTTGCGCTTGGGCGCGGCGGAAAGGCGCGCCGCGGCGTCCTCCCGCTGTAAAACGGACATCGCGCCGTCGTCCGCGGCGTACTCCACCATCGTCTGCACGCGCTCGTCGAGCGAAAATTCCTCGTCGAGCGCTTTGGAAAGCTCCTTGTCCGAGGGACGGAAGAGGAAGAAACAGACCGCGGAAACCGCCGCGCATACGCCGACGCCGACGAGCAAATACGCCCACCAGCCCCAGACGACGGCGCAAAGTTTGAGGACGAGCAGGAGTATCCCCGTTACGGCAAGTCCCGCGCAAAGTCCGCCCGCGACGGCAAACGCCGCCGCGCGCCGAACTGCCGCCCGTCTGAATTTTCGGAACGTTTTCTTCATACCCCGTCCTTCGCGGTTCAACCGCAAGAGCATAGAATCTGATACGTTATCATTTTATCATAAAATCGCCGTCATTACAAGCAAAAACCGCCCCAAAATCATGAAAGGCAAAAAAAGGAAGCCTGCCCGAAGGCAAGCTCCCTTTTTCAGTAACGTTTCACACGTTATGCTTTCGTGATCGTATATTTCGCACCCTCTCCGTCGCCGTAGAAATCGTAAACGGTTACGACGTCGCCCGCGTTCACATAAATCGTAGCGTTATTATAACCGTACTCGCCGAGCGAAGAATCGTCAAAAATATCCACGCCGTTGACGGTAACCGCCAATACTCCGGAATAAGCGCCGTCAATGGAAACGTAATAGGTACCGCTTTCCGCAACCGTCAGAGTAACGGCATTGGCGTAATCCGTAAGGTCATACGTTCCTTCAAAGGAAGGCTTTGTCACCGTTACGGTCACAGTCGTTTCGTTCTCTACGAACGCAGCGCTGCCCACGTAAGCTCCGCTGACGACCGCCGTGTATGCGCCCGGCTTCGCTTTCAGGATAGCAGAACCGTTTTCGATTGCGCCTTCCGCAACCACGTTACCCTGCGCGTCCTGCAAAACAACGACTCCCGCTGCAAGCGGCGTTCCGTTCTCGGTTATAGCGTTTACCGTATAGCTCGTTTTCGCAGCCAACGTAAGCGTGTATTTCGTTTCGCTTTCGCTCGTCGAACAATCTTCCGCATAATAGTCTTTGGAAGTCACGACGATCGCATAGACGCCGGGAACGACTTTTTGATCGAACGTCACGACGCCGTCCGCCGAAATTTCCGCGCTTGTCGCAACCGCAACGCCGCGTCCGTTTTCCAGCGTTACCTTTACGCCGTTGTAGTTCGCCAAACCGCTGAGCGTTACGGAATACGCGACTTTCGTCGTAATCGCGATTGTATAAGCGTTTTCGTCCGTCGTTTCGCTATCGCCGATCTCATAATCCGCAGAAGACATATTCGTAACGGTAATTCCGAACGAAACGTAATAATAATCTTGGGCAAATACCGAAATCGTATAAACTCCGTTGGTCTGAGAAAGATCTACGTTTTCCGCTACCATGACGCGGTTGAGCGTAATTTCGGAAACGATGCCCTTAAACGGCGCGCCGTCCTTGGTGACGGTGAGCGTTAACGCCGTTTTCTTCTCCACAGAAACGGTGATCTCGCGGCTTTCAAGATTCGTCGTAACGGTAGAAACTCCCAAACGGTAGTCTTCGTCGAGCCCTTCTTTGAACGAAACGGTGTAATCGAAGTTTCCGGGTAACAGATTGAACGTCGCGACGCCGTTTGCAATCACGGCTTCGATCGGCTCTTCGCCCTCTTTGGTCAACTGAATCGTCTTTCCGTCCAATTCCGTACCGGCGGCGTCGTTGACGGTAACGTTCACGGTATGCGCTTCGGTCTCCGTGATCGGAGTAAAGGTAACGTTCACGGTATACGTTTCGACCGACGAATCGCTGAGATAATAGTTCGCAATCTTAACGTATGCGGTCGCAGGCTTGTCGGCCGTTCCCGCATAAAGACCGTTTTCAGTCGTCGCGCCATACCCGAAGTCGGAATCGGTATAATACAACGAGTCCTTATAATACTCGTCAATGGACAAATCACCCGCAGCGTTGCTTACCGTCACAGAAAGTTGACCGTAAGCGGTAATTCCGGGAACGGCGTAATACATCGTGCTTCCCGCCTTTTTTACATCTACGGAAGCGGCGTTGTTTTCCAGATTCAACACGCACGGCGCAGTCTTGGAAGTTCCGAGCTGATCGGTCGTCTCGTCATACGCCGCAAGCGTAAAGCTGAACGCCGTCGCGTCGTATTTTTGATTGACGGTAAACGCATAAGTCGTTCCTGCCGTCAATTCCAGCGTGCTCGCGCTCTGAATGTTTTCATCGAACACGTCCCCGTAGGTCACCGAGATCTGACTTACGCCCGCGCCCGCTTTCACCGTATAATAGCCGCTCTCTTCCGGCGTAAAGGTGAAATAGTAAGTACGCTTGCTCTCGTTGGTCCGGCTGATCGGCGTTCCGAGCTGTGCGGTTCCGATTTCAATCGGATTTCCAGACGTTCCTTCGGGCAGCGCTCTGTTGAGAGAGAACGCCGCAATCTCACCGTTCCCGGGAAGGATGCGGATCTTGTTATAAGAAGCGATCTTCTCTTCCGTTCCGCTTGCGAGGGGGACGTAACTTCCCAGATCCATATAGGAAACGGTCGCCTGACTCTCATCGTACGTATAGACGCGGGAATCGGAGAAATAGTTGTCCGTCGTGACCGCATAAGCGCCCTCGGCGGGAACGTACAGCGTATTTACTCCGTCTTTCAGCGTATAAGGATATTCGCTGTCGCCTTCGTAAACGATTTTTTCGACCACCAATATCGTGTCCGAATCACAAGGCTGCGGGCTCGTAAATAAGCCGTTAGCAGAAACGTCTATTCCATCCGAGTCGTCTTCCTTGTAAAAGCGGGTATTTCTCGTCGCGTGCGCTTTCCACGCAACGTAACTTCCTTCCTTAACGAAATACTTTCCGGCTTCTTCGATCACGTAGGGATCGGTTTCCGTTCCCGCGCCGTCGGGAATGGGAATCAGGGTAAGAGAAATTTCTTTCTCCGTTCCGGAAAGGGCAGGCTCGCCGTAATACTTCGTCATGGAACGGAACGTAATCGAGTATTCGCCGTATGTACCGAACTCCGTAAAGACGGCTTTGCCGTTCTCGTCCGTAAGTCTTTCTTCATCGCCGAGCTTAACGAATACGCTTGCGGCGGGCGTTACTCCGTCGGGAAGATAGACGGTCACTTCATAGGTCAATTTTTCAAGCGCGTACGCTTCGCCGTATCCGCAATCGCAGAAATGGTACGCAACGCCTCTTTCAAAGCTCGTCGGCTCCGCAACGACGATATCGTCCTCGCCGTCGAATGCGTGATGGTGAAGATAGACCACGTCGGTCGTGTTGTCGGTATAATATACGACAAGGTCGCCGTCTCTGTTCAATTCGGTACGGACAATGCCGCGCCCGTCCGAGCCCTTCAACCATGCGAGCCACTGCGCTTCGGTAAAGCTTGCCTTTTCGTCTCCCGCAGGCAGCGAGTTCAGCCATGCTTCGTACGCGGAAGTACCCTGATCGCCCTTCGCGCCCTGTTCGCCCTTCGCGCCTTTGATTTCCTCCAACCAGTCTTCATACGATTTCGGTTCGGCATTGTTTGCTTCGGCATAGGCGACGTACTGCTGATAGATCGAATAGATCTCGTCGTTGTGCGCCTGTTCGTCTCCGCAGGAAGTCAACGCTACCGCGCCGCTTGCGAGACACGCCGCCGAAAGCACGGCAAGAAACAGTTTCTTATTCCGTTTCATATTCCATCTCCTTTTTCTCGATTCGCTCGTCGTCCTTCGCGCGTTCCGCAGATTCCGCGCCACCCGAACCGCCCTTCGGGCGTTTTTTCGGATTTTACGCTGTTCCGCGACTGAAAGCGTTCCGCTCCCGTCGCGCTCGTCTCTCCGAGCGATACGTTTTTCATATTATATCACCTTCATTTGCATTTTGCAAACAAATAAATGTTATATTATCCGTTTTTTTTATAAAATGATACGCTTTTTTGTCGAATTCCGTCCGCTTTGTGCGAATCGCGTCGAACGTTTCCGCCGTATTCCGACGCCGCAGGGAAGAGCGAATTTCCTGCGCTCCAAGTCGCGCGCCCGCTCCGATCGTTGCGCCATGCCATCGCAGGGAAGAGTGAATTTCATGTACCCCCAAAACGCGCGCAATCCGCCGCCCGATCGTTGCGCATTCCGTCGCAGGGAAGAGTGAATTTCATGCGCCCCCGAAAAACGCGCGCGCTCTGCCCCGCGCGAGCGTTGCGAAATCTGGCACGGGGGGGGGAGAATGCAAGGCACCCGAGAAAAACGGGCGAAA
>CAMGEK010000001.1 GCA_946055105.1 uncultured Clostridia bacterium | reverse complement strand
AATGAAACCCGCGAATTCTTGGGTACGCGGTACTCTTTCAAACCCGCGAATCCTATGCGGAAACGCGGACAAGGCGCAAAACGTTAAAATGAAACCCGCGAATTCTTGGGTACGCGGTACTCTTTCAAACCCGCGAATCCTACGCGGAAACGCGGACAAGTCGCAAAACGCCGCCCGAAAGCAGACGCTTTCGGGCGGCGTTCCCTTCTTCTTTTCTTTTTTCTCAAAGGGCTTTCAGAACCGCTTCTACCTCGTCCCGATCGGGCAGACAATCGATCGCGCCGCGACCGAGCGTGTTCAACGCGCCGCATACGTTGGCAAAACGGAAGGTCTCGTTGAGAAATTCGTCCGTCCATTGCGCCTGCGGATTATCAAGTCCGGTCAGAACGCCTGCGTAAAACGCGTCGCCCGCGCCCGTCGTATCGACGGGTTTGACGGAAACGGACGGCACTTTTCCGCTCCGTCCGCGATACCGCCATTCGCTCCCCGAGCCGCCGAGACTGACGCACACCAGACGATCGGAAAGTTCTTCTTCGAGATACTTCCGCGTGAAGATCTCCGTTTCGTCCTCGGAAAATTTCACGACGTCCGCAAGAGAGAGCATGTTACGGTACTTCTGAACCGCTTCTTCCCGATTGCGGAAGATGTCCGATCGGAAATTGACGTCGAAACTGACGAGCTTCCCCGCGTTCCGCGCGCGGCGCGCGAGATTTTCCGCGTATTCCTCGCCGCAACGCTCGCTGAGCATGAGCGAACCGATATGCACGATATTCGCCGCCGCGAACAGATCCTCGGGAATTTCGGGCAGACGATAGTCCGCCGTATGCTTGCGATAGAAACTGAACGACCTTTCGCCGTTTTGATCGAGTTCGACGAACGCCAACGTGGTATTCCATTCGGCGCTGCGCACGATATAGGAGCGGTCAACGCGCCCGTCGGCGAACCGTTCGAGAAACCGACCGATCGCGTCGTCTCCGACGCACCCCGCGAACGCGCTCTCCGCGCCGAACCGCTTGGCGGCGCACGCCACGTTGAACGGCGCGCCGCCCGCCTTGCGTTCGTACGTAAAGACCCCGCCTTTTTCCGAACCGATCATATCCGCAAGAATTTCACCTACGCAAAGTATCATTTTTTCCTCTTCTCCGATTCAGACCGTCAAGGTCAGATTCTTATAATAGTCTTGGATCGCAGTAACGATAGCTTTGGCGCTTGCTCCCATCGAAACTTCGCTATCGATCACGTCCTGACGGTAAGACGCATACTGCGCTTTATCGTAACCGAGCATCGCCTGCGCTTCCGCGTTCGTGAGGCTGACCGCAAGGGCGTCGAACGTCAGGAATCCGAAGCCTGACGTAGCGTTATCGACCAATTCGACGTACATACTCTGCCCGATATAGTCGCTGAGATTTACAAAGCGGCGCAGCAGCACCATTGCAAGCGTAGGATCGGCAAACGCGTCGTTCGTAATTTTGGCAATTTCCGTTCCGTCATCCAGACAAATCCGAACGTAACAGTCCTGATTTCCGGCCGCGCCAAATTTGAAGCTGATCCAGCCGTCTCCTCCCAACGTGAACGTGGAAGAACGGACCGTACCGGTTCCGGCGTCTCCGCCTTCGTTCGTCATCAGGAAACGGTTGCCGTCCTGCAAGAAGTATTGCACGGTCTTTCCGTCCTGATCGAAGAAATTCGCATCTGTTTCCCAATACGTCGTCGCGCTGTTCATAAAGCCGACTCCGCTGTTCGTCCATCCGCTCATATCGTCCGTCTCGAATCCGCCGTTCACGACGTTGAGCCGCGTATCCAGCGCAATCGCAAAGTCCGCCGACGAAGGAGCTTCGGGATGATTGGTGACGAAACTGTCGGCGAAGAACAGACCGTAATCGCTTTCCGCGTTGTCGACGAGGTTGAAATAAACCGTTCTGCCAAGATATGCGGACAAATCCGCCTGATACGCGATCATCGTACAGCCTCTGACTGCGTCTCTGTCCTGCCACAGGCGGTTGCCGAAACGCCTGAGCACTTCGCCCGAATAGTAATCCACGACGTCGACGTACATTTCCGCGCTGTTCTTCGCCGCGCCGAGCTTGAAGGTCACCCAACCGCTTCCGCCGACGATAAACGGCGAACTCGTCAAAGAGCCCTTTGCTTTTTCCTCCTGTCCCGCCGCATAGCCGCTGAACAGGTACGTTCCGTCTTTCTTGAAAGAAATATCCCCCCAATAAGTGGAATCGCCAGAGACGTCGCCGATCTTCCCGACTTTCGTCCAGCCGCGAAGATCGGATTTCTCGAAACCGCCGTTGTACAGATCGTAAACCGTTTCGGCTCTTTCGGTCACGTCCGTCGCCGAAGTGAAGAACTCCGACGAAGGTTCTGCGAAGTAATACGTTTCAAAACTGTCGGCGAAAATCAGACCGTAGTCGCCCGTCGCATAGTCCACGAGACGGAGATAGACCGTTTCGCCGCGATATTCCGACAAATCCGCTTTATAGGCGTTCATGGTGCAGCCGCTCTTTACGCCGTCCGTCCGCTCCTGCCAATTCGGGTTGCCGAAACGCCTGAGTATGCTTCCGTCGCTCGCTTTTACGACGTCGATCCAGACCTGATCGCTGTTTTTCGCGCCGCCGAGCTTGAACGTGATCCAGCCCGAACCGCCGACCGTGAACGGAGCGCTCGTCAACGTACCGACCGCGCCGTCTCCGCCGTCGACCGCGTAACAGCTGAACAGATATTCCCCGTCTTTCCTGAAAGAATACCCTTCCGCACGTTCATTATCGTCTATCCAATAGTTGGACGCGCCGCTGACCGCGCCGATGGCGATTTTGTCTTCTCCCTTTGTCAACGTCCAGCCCGTGAGATCGCCCGTTTCAAACCCGCCGTTCTGCACGCGGTAACCACTGACGGCGGCGGTATATTCGTAGACGACGGAAAGATTCAATCTGCCGTTCGCGTACACCTGACCGCTCGCCGTAGATTCCTCGGAAACGGTGAAGCCGTCCTGCGGCGTTGCACAATCGACCGTTTCGCCGAGCGTGCCCGTTTTCGTCTCGCGGTTGATCAGTATTTTCTGATCTCCGTCTTTGACGTACGTTTCAACGGTATACTCCGTCGTCGGGTTCTGCGCTACCGCCTTGTCGATATAGTCGCCTTTGAGCTGCGCTTTCTGCGTTTCGGTCAGTTTCGAGGACGGATCTTCGCAGGCGCGCTGCGCAACGTACACGACGGAGCGTACGTTGTTTTCCAAGCTTCCCTCCGCATAGTCCGCCATGCGGTAGATCGTCTCGCCCTCGCCGCTCTTCGGCGTAAGTTTCACGTACGCGCGACCCGTGAACTCCACGAGAAGGTTCTCTTCCCTGATCTTCGTCAGAGATCCTCTGATTTCGTAAACGTCCCCCGCTGCGGGCAATTCGTCGTAAGCAAGATTGGAGATTCTCTTCTTCCCGATCTCTTCCGCGGGAGGCGTTACGGTTCCGTCGTCTTCGACGGTCGCCCAATTATAGACCGCAGACGCGCCGAATACGTTCTCCACGGTAAACGGGTTTTCCTGAACGTAGCTGAGCGGCGCGATCAACATGCCGTACGACGCGTCGTAATCCGCGTCCGCTTCCAGCGCCTCGTAGTCGCTTTTCGCGATCTCGGCGACAAAGCGGATTCCGTTGTACGCTTCGCTTCCGCCGACGCGCGCGCTCGCTCCGTACGCCATCGAAAACGGCATCGTGTTCGCCAACAACACGTCTTCCGCATTTGCGGAAAGCGCGTTCCATGCCGTTGCGCCCGCCGTCAACGTGGCGGCGCCGAGTACGGATAACGCCATTAAAGTCATCTTTCTCTTTGCCATCATCATCCTTACCTCCTCTCGTCAAAAACCGACGCCGACGAAGAAATCCTCTTCGTTCTTGTCTTGAAGATCCCACCCCCCGGACGTGCGGATGAGATCGTCCGAGGACACCGTTACGATCGCCAAACACGGTTCTTCGTAACGTTGCCGCCCTTGCCGTTTGTCCTGTTTTTTCATACATTCCTCCTTTATATCAAGCGCCTTGTTCCGCTTGCCCGCAGTCGGCGCTCCGATTCTTTTTTGATCTCTATTCTATTTCCGACCGCTCGTACCGACATTCGTCCGCGGTCGCGCACAGTTCGATTGCGTCCGCTTCCGCAGGGGGATAGATCGCCGCCGACAACGCCTTTCCGTCGATAAAGATCTCCACGGAATAACGATCCAGAACGACCGTCAGTTCCGTCTCCCCTCCGTCCGAACGGGGCATGCGGCGGATTCCCGCCAGACTGTCCTCGTCCTTTTCCACGCCCGCGATCGGCTCGCCCGACCGCGAACGGTCGAAGATCCATTCCCCGTCGCCGAGCGTGAGCGTCGTTTCGCACCCTTCGCCCTTCCGCAGAGAGAGACGGAACGACTTCAAGCCCTTGACGGCGATACGCAGAATTCCCGTCGTCGCCCGATCGGTCAGTGTTCCGTCCGCCGTCGCGCTCACGACCGTCTTTCCGTCGACGATCGGCGTCTGCACAAGCTCGCCGTTCCGCACCCCGATCTTGCGGGGAACGGTCAGCATGCCCGCGAATCCGTACCGCGCGGACGGGTTGTTTCTGTCCCACATATCCAGCCAGCCGATCATGACGGGCGCGTTGCAGAACGTCTGCTGGGCGTAAAAATCAAACCCGTAATCGACGATCCCCTCTTTTTCGGGATAAAACCGACCAACCGCGCCGTCGAACCTGCCCGTGTACCAACGCGAGGAATGCACGTTCAGATGCGTCTTGCCCTCGCGCGGCTGAAATTGCTCGCATACCGTCAAAAGTCCCTCGTCTTCGAGCAGATCGGGACACTCCGTCATCGTGCCGCGGCTGTCCTCGCCGAACAGATCGCCGACGAACTTCCATTTCATGAGATCGTCCGAACGGAAGAGCAACACGCGCCCTCTGCCTTCGCGATAGCGCGCGGCGACGACGCAATAAAAGCCGTCGTCGCGTTTCCATACTTTCGGATCGCGGAAATCCCAAGGGCAATACTCCTTCGGCAGATCCTCTTCCCCGATTACGATTCCGTGTTTGACGAAATGCTCGCCGTCCTCGCTCGAAGCGAGACATTGCAGCTGACGGATCTTCTCCCCGCCGCCGTTCTCGGTAAAGCCCGTATAGAGCAGCCACAGTCGATCGTTCCAGACGATCGCGCTGCCCGAAAAGCATCCGTCCCGATCGCAAGGCTGATCGGGAAAGAGCGCGACGGGAAGCCTCCGCCAATGCCGCAGGTCTTTGCTCGCGACGTGCCCCCAATGCATCGGTCCCCAATGCGTCGCGTAGGGATAGTACTGAAAGAACACATGGTACTCTCCCCGAAAATACGCGAGCCCGTTGGGATCGTTGATCCAACCGCGTTCCCCCGTGATATGAAATTTCGGAACTCTCTCCGTTTCCGTCTCCGTCATAAACAATCACTTCCTTTCCGTACGTTTTTCCTTTCTTATCTCCGAACGGTCATTTCAGATCGATCGCGACCGTCGCGCCGACGGGAATTTCCGCCTCCGTCGCGTAATAGGTGATAAACTCGTCCGCGAACAGCAAGCCCCAATCTTCCGTCGCCCGATCGGTGAGAACGATTTTCACGCGTCTGCCCGCGAACGCCGACAGATCCGCCCGATAGAGCGCCATGTTCGCAAGATACGAACCGTCCTTTGAAAGATCGATCGGCTTTCCGCCGTAATAGTAGCACCCGGGTTTGATCAGATCGCGGAAGAGCGTATTGCCGTAAATCGCGAGCGTTTCGCCCGTCTCCGCGTCGACGATACTCACGTTGCAGAGCGAAGTATCTTTCCCGCCGCCGAGACGGAAGGTGATCCAACCGCAGCCGCCAACCGTGAACTCCGAGCTTGTAAGCGTGCCCGTCGCGCTCTCGTTGCCCGCCCAGCCGCTCAGGAAATATTCTCCCTCTTTGTTGAACGAATACCATTCGTTCCACCAGACTTCTTCGTGAGAAATTCCGATAAAGGCGTCTCCCGTCGCCGTCCAGCCCGTCAGATCGCCCGTCTCGAAGTTCCCGTTGAGCGCCTGATATTCGCTTCCCTCACCGAGCGTTTCCCGCGGCAGAATATTGCGGGCAAGATACGTTCCGTCGGGCAAAGCCGCTTCCGTCTGATAGTACGTTCTGAAACTGTCCGCGCAGACAAGCCCCCAGCCGCCCGTCGCGTTGTCGACGATCTGCAACCGAACCGTCCGTCCGACAAACGCCGAAAGATCCGCTCTGTAATGCACCATGTTCGCGAGATTCGTGCCGCGATTGACGAGATCGGTGAATCCCGGATCGAAGAAATACGCGTTCGCATAGCGCGCAAGCTCTTCGCCCGTCTCCGCGTCGAGCACGGAAACGTAGCACTTCGCGGGATCGCCGCCTCCGCCGAGACGGAACGTCATCCATCCGCAGCCGCCGACTTCGAATTCCGAACTCGTCAGCGTGCCCGTCTTGCCCTCGTCGGAGATGCCCGTGAACAGATAGTTCCCGCCCTTGTTATAGGAGAACGTTCCCCACCAGACGGATTCGGAGGAAACGTAACCGATTCTGTCGTTCTCGTCCGTCCAGCTCGCCGTCCAGCCCGTCAGATCGCCCGTTTCAAAGTTCCCGTTGAGAACCTGACAGGGGCTGACGATCTCCGTTTCGGCGTCGAACTTCACTTCGTACGCCGCGCGGAAATCGCTCCACGAGGGCGTGCCCTGCCAATAAGTCTGAATACTGTCCAACGTCATGCAACCGAGGTCGTCCGCGCTCGCGTTCTCGTCCACCGCTTCGATATAGAGCGTCTGTCCGAGATACGCCGAGAAATCGGCGTAATACTGCACCATGTTCAGAAGACGCATGCCGTTCGCCACGTAAGGGAATTGGAAATCGCGGAATTTATAGTTGGACGCGCGCAGGATCTCCCTGTCGCCCTCTTCCGTCTTCAACAGAAAGCGGAGATAGGTCTTTGCATTGTCCTTACAGCCGCCTAACTTATAGCTGATATATCCCGACCCGCCCAGCACGAACTCGGACGAGCGCATGACGCCGACCGCGGTCGGATTGTAGAATCCGTAATGATAGTCTCCGTCGCGGGAATAGGTGATGTTTTCGTTCCACCACACGCTTTCGGCGTTGACGCCCTCGTGGGAGAACGCCTCGCCGCTGACAATCGTCCAACCCGCCAGAGAACCCGTTTCAAATCCGCCGTTCGGAAGTTCGTTCTCCGGCGCCTCCGCGTCCTGAACGTAGGAACGCGTTTTGGTGAAGAACGCGCCCTCCGTCTGCGCCTCCGCGTCGCCGTTCGTGCGAATATCGTCTACGCTGATATAACCGTAATAGTTGCTCTGATCGTTATCCACGACGCGCAGATACAGATCCTCGCCGAGATACTCGGAGAGATCGAGCTCGTATCTGTAAAAATTGTCCGTGTTATAGACGTCCGATTCGTACTTGGACACGATGACGTACGATTCCGTGTGTTTAACGAAATATTCGTTCGTCTGCCGCGCGATCAGGCGGTCGTCCGAAGCGCGGTAGACGCCGACGTAACAAACCGTCTCCGTCGGTTTCTTGACGAGCTTTCCGCCCCTTTCCTCCACGGGCGCGCCGCCCGCAAGTTTCATGCTGAGCACGCCGTCTCCCGTCAGGCGGAACGTAGACGAACGGATCGCGCCCGTGCGGGCGACCGAAAACTTCCCTTCAAAGCCCTTTCCGCTCAGATACCAATTCCCCGTCGCGTTCACGGGGATCTGATTGTGCTTTTCGTCATCCGCATACTCAAACGTCTTTTGCGAGGACACGCTGTCGTCGGAAAACGCGGTTCCGTACTCGACCGTCCAGCCCGAAAGATCGGCGCTCTCGAACCCGCCGTTGACGATTTCGGTCGGAACGCCCGTCTGAGCCTCTTTTTCCGGAGACGAATCGCAACCTACCGCGCCCGCGACGCAACATGCCGCCGCCACGACGCCGATTCCTAACGTCCATAGTTTTCTCATCTTACACCCCCGTGTCGGAAAGATTTCCCGTGTTCCCGTAATAAGCGGGCGTTACGGTCTCCGTGTACGCGCTGCCAAGCCGTCTGACGATGAATTTCGTCACGGACATGCCCGCTCCCTCGTCGAAGAAACGCAGATAGTCCGAATCGCCGTACTTGGGATAGACGTGCGTCGTAAAGCTCATGATTCCGTTTACGTAAACTTCCAGCATCGAACGGTCGAGCAGAATTCTGACCGAATACGCGCGAGCCGACGTCTCCCATAACGCCGACGAATCCAGACTCCTGTATTGCAGAGAGGTCTGCGTTCTGTCGATCATCACGCCTCCGTTTCCGAACACGACGTCCGTGCGCTCCGTACCGAGGCTGTTCGTCGTGGGATTGTAGCGCACGCTGAGCCCGCTCCGGAACGTTTCCGCCGCAGGCGAAAGCGTGAATTCCAGCTCGATTTCCAACAGATCTCCGCGCACCGAAGAGATCGCGACGTTGAGTTCCGCGGCGTTTCTGCCCGTTCCGACGTACTCGTAAAGCGTCTCCTCGCGCAGCGACGAGAGCTCGCGGATCGGCTCGCGAATAATGTTGTTTCCGTCGTCGGAGAGATACAGTTCCACAGGCATCGTGAAGTTGTGCGCCCAGCCCGAATAGTAGTTGTGCGTGGTGCCGAGCTCCTTCCCCTGACTGATGGCGTACACCACCGAACGCCCCTGATCGTAAGAGGTCTTTCCCGCCGCAATATCTTCTTCCGTCAGGAAACAGTACCCGTTCTGCCCGTTGAAGATTCCGCCGAGGTCGAATAAGCGCGGCTTGGGATCGTCCGCAACGAAACGGCAGGCGTTTTTATCGAACTGACCGATCCAATAATAGGTATGAACCGGCGCGTCCGCGGGGTATTGAGGACAGTCGAACAGAACGTATTTCGTTCCCGTGCCGTCTTTCTTCGATATGGGCAACATCACGACGCATTCCCAATGGATTCCCTGTTCGGGATAGGCGTTATAATCGCATTCAAACAGATAGCCCTTATAAGTCCAATCCCGCATGTCGGTGGAAGTATAGACGTTTGCGGAACCGCCCGCGCCCGGAATCGACGTGGAAATCATCATATAGTACACGCCGTCGTCGTACCAGACGAACGGATCGCGGAACTGACCGATTTCGCCTTCGCCTCCCGCAGGCTGGGCGAGAGAGACGCTGTCCTCCACCACCCAATCCGCGAGATCGGGATCGGACGGATCGGCGGGATGCGCGAACGCGACGTTCTGACCGCTCACCGTCGAAGTATTCGTGCCCGCCGTAATCGCGAGCCACGGCGTTCCGTCGGGACCGATGCACGCTCCGCCCGTCCATACCCCCTCGGGGCAGACGCCCGCCGTCGGCACTACGGCGTCTTTGACGTATTCCCAATGAATCATGTCGTCGCTGACGAGATGCCCCCAACGGATCTGCGCCCAATACGGGCCTGCCGGATTGTGCTGATAGAACACATGGTATCTGCCTTGATAATAGAACGGCGAATGCGGCTCGTTCATCCACAGCGCAGGCGGGATCGCATGATACTGCGGGCGGTAACGGTCGCCCTCGTATACCGAGGAATCCAGCGCGACGTCCTCCCAATTCAGAGCGGGATGCGCGCCGTTTTCCGCGCCTTCGAGATACAGAGCCTCCGTCTGCTTGGGCGAGAGCGAAACGTCGTAAATGCGCACCTCGTCCAAAAGTCCCGCCACCATCTGCGTATCCAGACCGTAAATTTTCGTCGGATTCGCGTATCTTCCGATATACAGCGGTTCGTCGGAGAGAACGATTTCGGTATTCGCAAGTTCGGGAATCACCGCTTCATAGGAGCGGACGCCGTTATAAAACAGCGCGATATAGCCCGTCTTGCCGTCGTAACTCACCGCAACGTGCGACCACTCGTACAGCGAAAGCGCGTTGATCGGATCGTAGAACGAAAGGACGCTCTCCTCGTCCGTATCCTTATTGTAGACCGCGAGCTGGATTCCCCAGAGACCGAGCCTGCCGTATCCGAGCAGGAATCCCTCGCCCATATCGATGTCGCCTTTATTGACGATGGAGGTCAGTCGGGTATTCCCCGCCGCATAGACGCTCTCGTAGTTCGGAAGATTTTCAAATACGCGCGGAGCCACCCATGCCGAGACCGTAAACGCGTTCTTCGGCTGTCGGAAGTCGTCGTTCGCGACGTACGTCGAATTTCCGTCCAGATAGAGCGCGTTTCCGCTCACCCCCTTCCGCCGCAGAGGCTCGGAAGCGGGTTTGAGCAGATTCGCCTGATTTTCCGTATTAAAAACGTATGCGATTTTGGAGTCCGTGCCCGCGACCGATTCTTTCACCGTTGTGCCCGACGCCTCGTCGAACGAATAGGACAGCACAAGATCGTTTCCGGCGGGAGCCTGGATCTCCTCGTCGTTACAGCCGCCGAGCGCCAGCGCCGCGAAACTCATCGCGCACGCCGTGACGACCGCCGTGATTTTTGTCGATTGTTTCATTTTCCACCTCTTTTTTTGAACTTCCGATCGGACGTTACATTTTCAATCCCGCCGAACCGAAGCCCTGCACGATATACTTCTGCGCCACGACGTACACGATGAAGATCGGCACGCTCGCAATGACGAGGGACGCCATGACTTCGCCCGTCGTAACGCCGCGGATCGTCTTGATCGACGTGAGCACCGCCTGTATGGGATAGAGCGACCATTCCCCTTCTCCCGCATACGGCAGCACCATGAGCGGCCAGACGTAGTCGTTCCAGACGCCGATGAAACAGAAGGTCGCAACCGTCGCGACGATGGGTTTGGAGAGGGGCAGGATCATCGAGAAGAAGATTCTGAGGTTTCCCGCGCCGTCCAGCCGCGCCGCTTCTTCGTATTCCTTGGGAATGCTCTCGAAGAATTGAATGAACAGAAAGATATTGAACACGCTAATCGCGGCGGGAAGAATCACCGCCAGAACGGAAGCCGTGCCTTTGAGTTGCAACAACACCGTCACGATGGAATAGAGCGGAATGATGCTCGTCTCCACGGGAACGATGATGAGGAACAGAATGAGAAAGGACAGCAGCCCTTTACCCGGAAAATCGAACTTCGCCATGACGTAGCCCGCAAGTCCGTTCACGATGATATTGAGCACGATCACGACGGCGGCGTACGTCAAGCTGTTCAGCGCGTTTTTCCAGATTCCGTACGATACGATGACCTTTTTATAGTTATCGAACATCGTGGACATCGAGGAGAAATCGGGCAGGAACATGGAGACGCTTCCCGCCTCCGCCGCCAAGGTGATCTCGCTCTTTCCCGACGTCGCCAGCATATAGATGAGCGGGAACAGGAACACGAGCGCCATCACGACGCCCGCGACGTAAAATACCGTCAGACGGACGATTTTCGACCGTTGCGCGCGGCGGTGCGTTCTCTTCGCTTCCGTCGCGATTGTTTCGGTTAAGATCTCTTCCATATCAGTCTTTCTCCCTTAATACTCTTCTCTGAATCAAGGTAATCGATCCGATGACGATGGTCATGAGAAGGGCGACCGCGGACGAATATCCCACCCAACGGTAGGTATAGCCCTGAACGTACATGTAATAACTCAGCGTCATCGTATGCGTCTGATACCCCGTCAACACCATCGGCTGAACCATTACGCGGCACGCGCCGACAAATACCGTGATCACGATGAACAGGAACGTGGAGCGCAGTCCGGGACAGGTAATGTGCAGGAACTGATCCCACGCCGTCGCGCCGTCCAGCGAAGCCGCTTCGTACAATTCTTTGCGGATATTCGTCAGTCCCGACAGGAAGATCAGCATCTGATATCCGCAACCCTGCCATGCGCTCATCAGGACGATCCAGAGCATCGCCGTCTTCTGATTATTCAGAAAGTCCTGCGGCTCCGCGCCGAACAATCCCAGAAAGGAATTGAGCAGACCGTATTGGGAGGGAGACAAAATCTGCATCCACAGATACGCCGTAATGGTCAGCGAAATGACGACGGGCGCAAAGAAACAGACTTTGAAGATTCCCACGGCGCGCAGTTTGCGGTTGACGAACAGGGCGAGCCCCAACGCGAGTCCGATCTGCAACGGTACGACGCACACCACGAAGATCGCCGTATTGACGATCGCGTGGTACATGTCGCCCTTTGCGCCGATTTCGCGGAAGATATCTTTGAAATTATCCAGCATGCAGAAATGAATGTCGTTCGGCTTCAACAGATAGAAGTCCGTAAACGAGTATCCGAGCGAATAAATGATCGGCAGCATGACGAAGATGAACGCGAGGACGATTGCGGGAGCCAACATGCCGTAGGCTGCCATCGTCGTCTTGATCCGATATTTTCCGCCCCTCTTTTTCATCGCCACGACGTCCTTTACGGAGAACGCAACGAACAACGCGACGAAGCAGGCGAGAATGAGTAAAACGGATCCCCACATGGCGTTACACCCCTTTGAGTTTATTCAGTTCCTGTTGCAAGGAAGTCGCCTCGGTGTTTAACGCTTCGGCAACCGATTTTCCGCCGTTGATCGCGGTCAGCACGTTTCTGAAACAAGTGGAGAACTTCGGATAGCCGACCGTCACGGGACGCTCTTTGCCCGTCGTCTGCAACTGGTTCCGGAGCACGCTCTCGGGAGAACCCGCCGCATAGTTGGTTTCGACCGATTTCAACGCGGGGATCATGCCCGTCGCGTTCGTGATCGCTTTGGAGCTTTCGGGCGTTACGAGATACAGAAGCGCCTTGATGATCTTCGACTTATCCGTGTGCTGATTGTCCGTGATCCCGAACGACCAGCTCCCCGTCGCGCTCGCCGCTACCGTTCCCTTAGGATAGGGCAGGATTCCCCAGCCTGAGGGGAAGTTGGATTCGTATTTTTCCCTGATGTCGGGAATCGTCCAGCCGGACGAGAGGTAGAGTCCGACCTTGCCGTTCATGAAATCGGAATTGCTGTCCGCGCCGACCGTAAACGAGGTATATTGCGCGTCCACCAGATCTTTGATGAACCGGAATCCGCTTTCGGCGCCCGTCCCGTTAAAATAACCCGTCGCGGTGAACCCGTCTTGGGAGACGAACTGACCGCCCGCCGCGTAAATGAACGGATAGAGCAGATAGGTGGACTGTTCGCCCGTATTTTCACGCAACCGCATATCGACCGCCTGAATGCCGGCGTTTTTGAGTTTTTGGCAGACCTCTTTGAACTGATCGAAGGTCCAGGGATTCTCCACGGTGTAACCGGAAACGTTTACGCCCGCCTGATCGAGCAACGCTTTGTTATAGAAAAATCCCGCGCTCGACTCCTGAATGGGAAGTCCGTACAGCTTTCCGTCGTACTCGTTGAGGGAAATAAAGTCGTCCTGAACGTCCTGCGGGACGAGCGAACTCAGATCGTACAACAGTCCCGTTGCGGCATAGCTGGCGCAGTTGGGCGCGTCGAACGTGATGATGTCGGGCAGATTTCCCGCGTTGAGCATGGACGAAAGCTCGGTATCGTACCCCGTCATGCTGTTGTCGTCGCGCGCCTTGAAGGTCGCGGAGATCTTGATATTCTCGCTCTTATAGTCCGTATTGAAGGCGGAGACGCGCTGTTTGTACGCCTTTCCCTCCGCGCTGGATTCGTCCACGTGGAACATGACTTTCACGACGGTGTTGCCGCTCTCGTCCACCGCGCCCGTTTCGGCGTCGGGCGTTTCGCCGCACCCCGCCAATCCCAGCGCCGCCGTACAGGACAACGCCAATGCTACCGCTTTCTTGATAAAGTTTCTCATAATATCCTCCTTTCTTTCTCTTTTTTATCTGAACCGATTTCTCGCTTCGTACCGTTATCTGGTGGAAGAACCGACGGAAAACGTCGTTTGAAGCATCGTTCTCACGGGCGCGTCTTCCCCCTCGATCTTCCGCATCAGCAACTTCACCGCCGTCCGCGCCATCTGTTCGACGGGCTGTTCCACGCAGGTGAGCGAATGATTGTTTCCCCATTGATAGAACGCTCCGTCGTAGGAGACGATCTGCATCTCTTCGGGAATCCTCCGTCCGCGACCGACCGCCGTTTCGTACAACGCCTGCGCCATCGTATATCCCGAAGCGAACACGCCGTCCACGTCGGGAAATTTCTCAAAAAATTCGTTTACGACCTTGCTCTCTTCGCCGTGCAACGTGACGTCGTTGGAGATCCTGCACGGCATACCGTGTTCCGCCATGACCTCCCGATACGCCTCCTCCCGCCGCAACACTTCCGAAGCCATCAGCGGTTTCGTTCCGACGTAGCCGACGTTCCTGCAACCGCGGGAGATCAGGTATTCGACCGCCTTTTTCGTCGCCTCGTAATTATCCGAAGTAACGTACGGAATCCCGTTCCCCAACGGACGGTCCACCGATACGATCGCACAGCCCTCCATTTCCTCGGGATCGTGTTCAAAGTGCGTCAGAAACAGCGCGCCGTCCACTTCCCGCCTGCGGATCCGCGCGATGATTTCGCTCTCTTTGCAGATCCGACGCTGCGACGAGACCAACAACAGCGAATATCCGAACCGATCCGCCTCGTCCTCCGCGTAATAGGCGAACTGCGCGAAGAAAGGGTGGTCGATGACGGGAACGAGCAACGCGATGATGTTTGAAGAGTTTTTCCGCAATCTTGACGCCATGCGGTTGGGGATATAATTCAGCTCCCGTATGGCGTTCTGAACCAATTCCTGCGTCGCGGGATTGACGTTCTTTTCTCCGTTCAGAACGCGGGATACCGTTCCCACGCCCACGCCCGCGCGTTTCGCCACGTCCTTAATCGTCGTCGCCATGTTTTCTCCTCCTGCGTACCGCGAGGAATACGACCGTCCCGATCGCCGCAAGTCCCGCCGCGGAACAGCCGACCGAGATCCCGACGATCGCGCCCGTGCCGAGCCCGCCGCCCGATTCCGTCGCTTCCCCGATCACGGCTTGTTCGTTGACCGTGACCGTCACCGTCAGCGTATCCGAAAGCTGCACCACGTTTTCTCCGACCGTCAACGCGCTCGCATAGATCGTGACCGTTCCGTTTTTGATTTCGTATTCCGTCGCGGCGAGCGCTCTGCCGTTTACCTTGACCGTTCCGATCTCCGCCGCGCCCGTGTAGATCGCCGCGTCGCATCCGTAATCGATTTCGGACGAATAGATCGGCTTGCCCGACGTCGACAGAACCTCGACGACGAACTCAAACGTCGTATCGCTCCCGACCGCGTAAAACTCGTACACGCCGACTTTCAACGACGAGAAATACGCTTCCCCGATCGTGATCGTCCTTCCGGAAACCTGATAGAACGCCGCGTTGACGCGCACGTTTCCGAGCGTACGGTTATAGACTGCCGATATGTATTGTTCCGAATCCCCTTTCACGCTCAGCGATCCGCCCGTATAGGTCTCTCTCGCCGAACGGTAAGAAATCATCGAGAACACCGCCGGTTGACGCGTCGCGCACACGTTGAGCCCCAGAAGCCCTTCCGTCGGCGCGCCCTCGTCCGTGTCCGTCACGTCGATCATCTGTCTGCCGTTGAGACTGACTTTTACGTTGTTTCCGACCGCCGTAACGGAGAGAAGAAAGTCGGAGGAATTCACCTCTCCCGCAGGAACGCGCATGAGTTCGCGGCGCGCCGACCACAGCTTCACGATGTTTTCGTTTCTGTCGTAATTTGCGATATAGTACTCGGATAAGTCCGCCGTCGCGCGGAATACGACCGCCGCCGCGACTCCCTCGCCGAGATTGCATCTCACCGTATAGACGAAGTCTCTCCCGCTCGCGTTCGTCAGAATGAATCCGTCGCCGTTCGGCTGTTTCGCGACGACGCCGTTTTCCGTCATCAGCCATTCGCCCGAGAGGATTCCCGACTGCGAAAACGAGAGATCGGATCCGATCGCGCCGCTTTCCACCGTCACGGTAACGAATTTTTCATCGCCCATACACGAAGCTTTGATCACCGCTTCGCCGCCGCCGACCGCCGTGACGCGCACGCCCTGCGCCGTCTCCGTCAACGCGACGACGTCCTCGCCGCTCTCGACGCTCCATGCGATTTCGCCGCCCGCAATCGAGTATGCCAGAATCTCCTTTTCTTTCGTGATCGTCAGATCGAGTTCCAACGATTCCGAAGTCAGGTAGAGCGCCGTATCTTCGCCGACCGCCGTACCGTCGCGCCATACGCTTCCGATTTCGTTTACCGTCAGGCTCGTCACCGTCGCCTCGCCGTCCGCCGTGAAACTCAGTCCCGTGGACGCGGGGAAGGCAAACGTCAGAACGTAGAAGGGTACGGTGAAGTCCTCGCAGAAAACTTCCAGCCCGCCGTCGTCCACGAGAAGATAGAAGGTCTGCGTTTCGGACGGTCGCGCACCCGACGTGAAGCGGGCGCGGTAGGCGTTCATCGTAAGTCCGCCGTCGGAGGTATGACTGCGGTCGACGTAGTAACCCTCCGTTTGGTTCCAGCCGATCTCCGTATATTCCTCTCCGCCCGTACGCACGCGGAACGCGACGGGAACGCCGTTCGGATTTTCCACCGTCGCCGCGATCTCCGTATTCCGTCCCTCGACGCCCGCAAGCAGATTTTCTCCCGCCCGCACGACAACGTCCGAGGCTGCATACAGCTGCGTCTTATCGAAGGCGTCGGAATCTTTCACGATCGGGGTCTGCGTCAGCAGGTATTTCCCGTCCGAAGATTTCAGTCCCCAGACGACGGGAATGGTCATTCCGCCGCCGTTCCAGACCTTGCGGAGCGCCGCAAGCGAACCGCTCTCGATCGACGCCGCCGCGCCGGGCACGCCGCTGAACCAGGACAGCGACACGGTTTTTCCGTGATACGCGCTCGTTGCGTCGTCGATATAAAAGGTCTGCGTCGCATACGAATCGGGACCGTAATCCATCGTCTCGAAGGGAATTTCGCTCAGGTCGAGCGCGCTCAGATCCCGCTCTTCGCCCCCGACCGTCGCATAAAATCTGATCATGCCGCCCTCATAGGCGACTCTCCCGACGAGATACCGCCGCCCCGTCAAAGATATGACCGTCTTGTCCGTTCCGTCGTCCGCCCGCACGGTGACAAGATCGGGACACTCGGGTTTCTCCGCTTTGAATCCGCCCGCGTAAGACCAATTCAGAAGATCTTCCGATTGCAAAAACCAAATATCGTTCGTCGCCATTCCCGAAAGAATCATGCCCCAGCGCGTCACGCTTTCGCCCGAAGTTTCGACGGGGAACACCTTGGGATCTCGGCAGTCCGTCCTGCCCGAACCCGCGCCCGTCGCGATCTGCTGTTCGATGAGTTTCCGTTTCGTCCAGGTCATGCCGCCGTCGTCGCTCGACATGATCATCTGATCCTGCATCGCGCCGTCGCGCGTGTAAAACGCGATCAGTCCGCTCTCGCCCGAAAACCAGCCCGCGTCGTCGATCGCGGCGCTCATGCCGCGACGGTATACCATCGCGGAACCCGACCACATAAACCCTGCCGTGTTCCCGCGGTAATCCGCGTCGGGAAAGAGGCAGACAGGCAACAGCTCCCAATGCGCGAGATCGGCGCTCCGCGCGTGTCCCCAATACATGTCTCCCCAGGTGTTGCCGAAGGGATTATGCTGATAGAAAACGTGATAATATCCGTCGTAATACACCAATCCGTTCGGATCGTTGTTCCAATGCGCGTACTGCGAAAAATGGTATTGCTGACGGTACAATTCCGTATAGTAGGAATAGTCGCTCGCTCCGTCGTAGACGGAATCGAACCGCACGTCCGCGTGAAAGACGTTAAATCCCAACGCGCCGCCCGTATAGGTAATCCCCGGTTGCAGGTCGTTCAGACGAATCGCCTCGTCCAAACCGAAACGACGGATATTGTCCGCATAGAACTCCGCATACACGCCGTCGATTTCCGCAGAGACCACGACTTTGAGCTGAACGCTCGGAATCGTCCTGACTTTCGGATTGACGAGCGATCTTTCGCTCTCCGTCAACAAATCGTTGCCGAGATACCAATCGCTCTTCAACTCCGTCGCCGAGTAATTCCCTTCGCTCCCCGTGAAATAGAGCAGTTTCACTCGATTCTCCGCCCGATCGACGTTGAATACCCAATAATGATCGCCCTGCGCCGCGCCGAACGCGATGCCCGCCGCCTGACTTTCGGCGTTGTTGAAATACGCCGTCGCCGTATAGACGAAACTTTCGCCCGCCGCATAAGACGCGCTACCGAGCAGGAACGAATCCCCGTCGCTCTGCATTCCGACGCCTTCCGCCGCCGAAACCTGCGGCGCGTTCGCGCCGATTCCCGCTCCCAACGTACACGCCGCCGCGAGCGCAAGCATTAAAATTCCTAAGCTCTTTTTCTTCATTCTCCCACCTTTTCCTGATAAATATTTTTTTATCTGTTTGGAAGAAACAGATAAACCAAAAGGACGTCCGTTTGCGCCGATTTTATTTTTTTGTCCCGATTCCTGAATTTGGAATCGATTCCAAATTCAGGAAGAAGAAAAAGCGTTTTGCGAACACTTTTTCCGTTTTTGAATGAAGTTTTCAGTTTGGAATCGATTCCAACTTTACTGGATTATATCACGATCCGTCGCGTTTGTCAATGCTTTTTAGGAAAAAATTTAATTTTTTTCACGCGGAAGGAGCATTTTTGCTCCGAACGAACAAAAAAACGGAAGCATCCGCCGAATCCTTCCGTTTTCCCGTTTTTTCGTTGCGCGCTATCTATTGTCGCGCGCGAGGCGCAAAATCCGCGCGTTCCGCCGCAGGCGCGTCAACGGAGAAAGAGTCTGATCAACTTCCGATAGGCGCGTTTGAACGGACGGTAGCGCATGGGAAGATCGAGAAAGGTCTTTTTATCGACGATGCTCTTATAGTGCGTGAAGGTCTCGAACCCCGTTCTGCCGTGATAACTGCCGAGACCGCTTTCCCGAAAACCGCCGAACGGCATATACGGCGTGGCAAGGTGAATGACGACGTCGTTGACGCAGCCGCCGCCGAATCCGAGCTTGGTCGTAAGCGATCGGATCCGCTTTCTGTCCGACGAAAAAACGTACAGCGCGAGCGGCGCGTCGTGCGAGGAGACGAAGTCCGTTACTTCGGATTCCTCCCGATAGGTGAGAACGGGCAGCACGGGTCCGAAGATCTCCTCCTGCATGACGGGATCGGATTCGCGCACGCCGTCGAGCACCGTCGGTTCGATCTGCAACGTCTCGGCGTACCGTTTCCCGCCGTGAACGATTTTCCGCTCGTCGATGAGCCCGCAGAGGCGGCGGAAATGTTTTTCGTTGACGATCTTCCCGTAGTCGGGATGAGACGCGGGCTCTTCCCCGAACTGCTTTCCGATCTGTTTTTTGAGTTCGGCGATCAGCCTGTCGTGAACGGATTCCGCACAGAGAATATAGTCGGGCGCGACGCAGGTCTGTCCGAGATTGAGAAATTTTCCCCAGACGATGCGCTTCGCCGCGAGCGGAACGTCCGCCGTTTCGTCCACGATGCAGGGACTTTTTCCGCCCAGCTCCAACGTGACGGGCGTCAGCGTCTCCGCCGCCTTTCCGTAGACGATCTTTCCGACGCGTTTACTGCCCGTGAAGAAGATATAGTCGAACTTCTCTTCGAGCAGGGCGGCGTTTCCTTGCGCGCCGCCGGGCAATACGGCGACGTATTCGGGAGGAAACACGCTTTTCAACACCGCCGCGATCGCCGCGCCCGTGTTCGGGGAATAAGAACTCGTCTTTAAGACGACGGTATTCCCCGCCGCCACCGCGTCGACGAGCGGATCGAGCGAGAGCAGAAAGGGATAATTCCACGGGCTCATGACGAGCACCGTTCCGTACGGAGACGGAAGCCGATAGCTCTTGGAAACGGACTGCGCGAGCGGCGTCCTCACGCGGCGGGGTTTGGAAAATTTTTTGATTCTGCGAACCATGTACGACAATTCGCTCAGAACCAATCCCGTTTCGCACATGTAGCTTTCGCTCTCGCTCTTGCCGAGATCTTTCTTCAAAGCCTCGTGAATGAGCGCTAAATTGTCGGAAATCGCGCGGTACAACGCTTTCAGCCGCTCTCTGCGGAACGCAACGTCCAGCGTCTTTCCGCTCGCGAAGAACGTTCTCTGGCTTTCGACCAGATTTTTTATTTCATCGGTCATACAGTCCTCCTATTTTACGGTAAACTTCCGTGAGTTTCGCCCGATCCCAGAGCACGGGAACGGGATAGAGCGGATTCGCTTCCCGATCGGCATAGCCCGCGAGCTCTGCGACGTCCTCCTCCCTGACGGTCAGTCGGTTCGGAATTCCGATAGGGCAGAACGGGCAACGCAAGTTTGAATACCGCCTGGAAGATTCTGCAATACGCCTTTCGGAACGCGTTCACAGCCTTCCTCCTTCCGGGAAGCCGCGTTCCGCCTTCAAATTGCGGTAATATCCGTCGAGGCGCTCGGAGATCGAACAGAGCGATCGGTAAAAATTCTCCCGCTCCTCCTCGGTCAGTCCGCCGCCCGCCGCGTCCACCGCGCGCGCCGCCTTTTTCAGAACGTAGGCGGACGCTCTTTCGCCCTCTTCCGTCAGCGTAATCGGCTCGTTGTACGCGCCCGGATCGTACCGAACGAACCCCTTTTGCCGAAGCTGACCGAGCGCGCGGGAAATCGCGCCCTTGTCTTCCAGCGTCAGCTTTGCAAGCTCGCTCGCCGTGACGCCCTCTCCGCGTTCGTTCAGATAGTAAAGACACATCACGTGTATCGCCTTTAATCCGTATCCCTGCATTTCGATCAGTTTGATCTTCTGCACAAGCTTGTTGAGTTTCAGGATGGTGATCGTAAAATTTTCAAACCGGTTTTGCATCTCCTCTCCTTTCCGTTTCGTTTTTTCTACCCTCTTCATTATAGAACTTTTTTCGCGTTTGTCAACAAAATACGTTGATTTATCAACAATTCGGATTTTAGCGCGGCGAGACGGTCGCGCGGCGGAAGCAAATTGACAACGGCGGAAGGGTATGGTATAATAAAAATCCATGCGACGGTACGCCGCTGAAAAAAGGAGAAATTTCGTGAAAGGCTGGCTCGTCGTGAACGCGTTCCTGCGTTCGGAAAAATTCGACGCGATCTACTCGCTGTTGCTCTGCGCCGCAAAAGAGCAGGGCGCGGAGCTCGAACTCGTTTCCTCAGACCGTCTGCTGTGCACGACGGAGAGCGGGTTTTCCGCGTTTTCGTTACCCGACTTCGTCATCTTCTGGGATAAGGACGCAACGCTCGCGTACCGTCTCGAACAGGCGGGCGCGCGCGTATTCAATTCCGCGCGAACCGTCGCGCTGTGCGACAACAAAATTCTGACCTCCGTCGCCCTGCGGGGCGCCGTCAGAACGCCCGAAACGGTGATCGCGCCCAAGACGTTCGAGGGAATCGGCTACGGCGGAAGCGCGTTCCTCCGTCGGGCGGGGGATCTGCTCGGCTATCCCTTGGTCGTCAAGGAAGCGTACGGATCGTTCGGAAAGCAGGTCTATCTCGCGCGTTCTTACGCGGAAGCGAAGGAGATCGTCTCGCGGATCGGCTGGAAGGATTTCCTTATGCAGAAATTCGTCCGCTCCTCCGTCGGAAAGGACGTGCGCGTGAACGTGGCGGGCGGGCGCGTCGTCTCCGCGATCCTCCGCAATAACCCCGACGACTTCCGCTCCAACGTTACGAACGGCGGCACGGCGCAAGCCTACCGACCGTCGGACGCGCAAAAAAAAGCCGCGATCGACGCCTGCCGCGCGGTCGGCGCGGACTTCGCGGGCGTCGATCTGCTCTTCGGCGAAAACGGCGAGCCGATCGTCTGCGAAATCAATTCCAATCCGCATTTCAAAAGCAGCCTCGACTGTACGGGAATCGATCTGAGCCGCGCGCTTCTGGCGCACGTTTTGGAGTCGCTCCGATGAACGGGTTGCTCCTCTACGACGAAGCGGGCGCGACCCGAAACCGCTGGTGGATCGAACAGTTTCTCGCCCTCGCGCCGCGGTTCGGACTTTCGTTGCGGCTCTCCGTCCTCTCCCCGGGCGCGTTTCCCGAAGAACTTCCCGACTTCGCGATCGTCCGCGCCATCCGCCCCGATCTCTCCCGCGTGCTCGAAGAAAGAGGCGTACGCGTCTTTAACAACGCGCGCGTCTCCCGCGTCGCCAACGATAAATGGGAGACCTATCGGCTCTGCCGCACGCTCGGTATCCCCGTACTGCATACCCTGCGGGAACGGGACGGAACGCCCGATTATCCCTTCGTTCTCAAATCGCTCGACGGGCACGGCGGAACGGAAGTTTTCGCCGTCCGCTCTGCGGAACAGTTCGCCGCGGCGAAACGGGCGCTGAACGGAAAACCGTTCCTCATGCAGGAGTTCTGCTCCGACGTCGGGAAAGACGTGCGCGTTTACGCGCTCGGAGACGAAACCGTCGCCGCGGTGTTCCGCTCTTCCGATACCGACTTCCGCAGTAATTTTTCGCTCGGCGGCGCGGTCACGCTCACGCAGGCGACGGAAGAACAGAAGGCGATCGTGCGCGCGCTCCGCGCGGAACTGCGATTCGACTTCGTAGGCGTCGACTTCCTTCCGCACGAGGGAGGCTGGGCGCTCAACGAGATCGAGGACGTCGTCGGAACGCGTATGCTCTACCGCTGTACGGACAAGGACGCGGCGGAACTATACCTCGGGCATATCCGCGACGAATTGCTTTCACTTCACGGATAAACGAAACGCCGCGGGCATGCCCTCGGCGTTTCGTTTTTACCGTTTTTCATCGCGGACATGCCGCCCGTCTATCCTTTCCGAACGCACCGCGTCCCGCTCTTTCGCGCCCGCACCGCGGCGACGCGCCCGACCGTTCTATTTCCGACCGTTCCATACCCCGTTCCGCGGCACGCAACCGCGGACGGAAGAGAGCGGTCTTACGACGCTGTGTTTTCCGAGCACCGTTCCGGGATTGAGCACGCTGTTACAGCCGACTTCCGCGCCGTCTCCGATCATCGCGCCCAATTTCCTGCGCCCCGTTTCGATCGCCTCGCCGCAACGGACGCGGACGGTCGATCCGTCGCCCCGCACGTTGGAAGCGATCGCGCCCGCGCCCAGATGCGCGCGATAACCCACGACCGAATCCCCGACGTAATTGAAATGCGGAACTTGCGCGCCGTCGAACAGAACGGCGTTTTTGAGTTCCGTCGAATTTCCCACGACGCAATCCGCGCCGATCAGAACGGAGCCCCTGATAAACGCGCAATGACGGATTTCCGCACGCGCGCAGACGATACACGGCGCGCAAAGACAGGCAGTCGGCGCGATTTTCGCGCTTTCGTGTACCCAAACCCCCTCCGCGGTCTCGCGGTACTCCGCGCCCAACCGTTCGCCGAGCGCGTAAATTTCCCCGCTCAGCCCGTCGAGCGCCTCCCACGGATAGGCGAATCGGGAGAGATACGCTCCGAGAAGAGTATGAGAAAGGTCGAACAACCGTTCCGTGAAGATCTCGCTACGTTCCATATTCCGCCCCTTTGCGGCGCGTTTCGCGCCCCTATACTCTATGTCCTTACGCCGCGCGTTATGAGTCGCGGCGCTCCTTTTGCTCCGACTTCATCTCTTCCATGCCCTCTTTCACGATCGTGACGGAATCGGGATTGCGACGGGAAACGAGGCGCGGAAACGCTTTCAGAAGCCGTTTGGGCGTTCTGCGGACGGCGGCGAGCAACGCCTCGTTCCAGCGCTCGGAGAGCGCGTCTTTGACCGATTCCACCCGTTTCCCCGCGGCGGAAACGCCCTTTTCGACGACGAGCGTCGCCGAAGCGACTTTCTTGCCGATCGCCTCGGCGGGAACGCGCATCGCGCGGGCGATTTCGTCGATCTCCGCGAGACGGCGGTTGAATTTCAGCACCTGCATTACGGTCAGCGCGACGTCGACGAGCATCGCCACGCAAAACAATCCGAGGATAATATCCCCCGCGAGCTCCCCGAACAACCCCGCGAACGCGCGCACGAACGGGTGCAAAACTTCCACGACGAGCAGAACCGCAAACGCCCACAGGAGCGAAAATTCCAGGCAGACGTAACCTTTGAAATTGAATTTACGGTCGGAATAATCCCACCATTTGTTATGAAAGAACTTTTCGAGCGCCCAGCCCGTGAAAAGCTCGACCGCCGTCGGAAACGCAAGTCCGACGATAAACACGAGCCAGGGTTTTTCCGCGCTTCTGCCGAGAATCAGCAATACCGCGACGACGCCCACGCCGTAAATGGGGCAGACGGGTCCGTTCAGAAACCCGCGGTTGACGAATTTTCCCGTCTTTACGGCATGATAGGCGACCTCCGTCACCCAGCCGAGAAAGGAATACAGAAAAAAATATGCGAATATCTCGTAGAGGCTCAACGTTCCTATGAATCTGCTTTGCACGTTACTTTCTCCCCGCCGTTCCGCTCCCGCCCGTTCAGACGACGTCCCGATCGACGGGCGTCAGGAACAGCCTGCCGATTTCCGCTTCGTCCCGCGTCTTTCCGAGAATCCACATGAGTTTCGCGACCGTCGCTTCCAACGTCATGTTCCGCGCTTCGAGCACGTTCGGAAAACTCAAAAACCGCTTTCCCACTTCGTAAACGTCGAGCGCGCTGCCCTCCCGTTCCACCTGCGTGCCGAGTACGAGCGTCTTGCCCTTTTCGACGAACGCTTTGACGAAGGAGAAAAACGCGTCGTTTTCATAGCGAGGCAATCCTCCCGAACCGAACGATTCGACGATCACGCCGTCGTAATGCTCGCCCAGATATTCAAAGATCTGCGCGCTCATTCCCGGAATCATTTTGAGCACGAACACGTCGGGATCGAGCGATTTTCCGAATACGGGCGCGCCCGTCGGTTTGTTGTCGTTCAGATAATACACGGGCGTTCCGTCCCGCACGACCCCGACTTCGGGAAAATCCACGCTCGAAAAGGCGTTATAACTGCGCGTGCGCGTCTTTTTCGCCCGCGTGCCCAAAATAATCTTGCCGTCGAACACCACCCGCACGCCGAACGCGCCGTCGTCCGCGCAGTAGGAGAACGCGTCGGAGAGATTCTTGCGCGCGTCCGTATCCCGCAGGCAGACCGATTTCTGAGAACCCGTCAGCACGACGGGCTTCGCGCTGTTCTGTACGAGATAGGAGAGCGCCGCCGCCGTATACGCCATCGTGTCCGTGCCGTGCGTGACCACGAATCCGTCGTAATCGGCGTAATTGCGTTCGATCAACGCCGCAAGTTCCAACCAATGTCTGTAATAGACGTTCGTGCTGTCGAGGTTGAACGGCGATACCGTTTCCACCTCGCACTTATCCGCGATTTCGGGCACGTACCCGAGCAGTTCCTCCGCCGTGATCGCGGGAGACAGTCCCCGTTCTGAATTTTTCGACGCGATCGTTCCGCCCGTCGCGATCATCAATATCTTTTTCGTATGCTCTCTCCTTTTCCCGTTCTTCCGTCGAACCCGTCGCCGCGTCACCGCTCGTCCGCTCCGATCAGGAGCAGTTTTTCGGCGCGCGAAAGGCGTTTTAGACGCCATTCCCGACTGCGCGCTTCGCGTTCCGACGACAGCGTTTCGCTGTACACGAGCCGCACGGGCAGACGCGAACGGGTATATTTCGCGCCCTTGCCCGCGTTATGCGTCCGGATCCGGTTATGAAGATCGTTTGTCCAGCCCGTATAGAGCGTGCCGTCGCAACATCGCACGACGTAAACGTAATATTTTCCGTCCATCGCCCCCGCGCTCCTCCCGCCGCAGAACGGCGTATCCGAAAAGAGCGAACCGCGCCTTTGCGGTTCGCTCTTCCATTCAGTCAGTTCTCTTCCTTCCCGCCGTCCGACGACCGCTTCTTTCTGAGATAGGCGGGCAGATCCACCGCGCATATGACAATGCAGGTCGCTATGAATCCGATCACAACGCCCGCAACGGCGGCGACCACGAGATTGGTCGTTCCGTTCGTCTCCGCTTTCGTCTTGTCGAACGTGACCGCGGATTCCGTTCCGTAGACGATCTGCAATACGTTGCGGTACTCTCCCGCCTGCGCGGAAAGCTTATCGTAACAACTTTGCAGCTCCGCGTCGAACGCCTCTTTTTCCCGTATCGTCTGTTCGCTCTGATTGTCGAGATTCGTCACCGTATCTTCAATTTTCGATTTCTCCCTCGTCAGCTTTGCGTTTTCCTCGGTCAGTTTCGCGATCCTGTACTGCGCTTCCTCGTTGCCCGCGCTCGCCAGATTGCTCAACGCCCCGATTACGGCGGAATTATCCGAAATCAGCGCGCCGATCTCCGTGAGCCGACTCGCAGCGTATCTGCGGTACGCGTCGGCGTTGACGACGAACCCTTTCGCGGAAGCCGTCGAAAGCAACGTCTCCTGCAAATTCTCGGAAAATGCGTTCGACACCGTCGCGGAATAGCTTTTGAGCGTGCGGTTCTCGACGCGGTACGACTCTCCGTAAGCTACGATGAGCGCGGAATATTGCGAAAGAAGATAGTCGCGCTGTTCCGCAAGAAACGCGATTTTGTTTTCATAGGACGCGTCCTCCGCAGAATATTCGTCCAACGCTTCCTTATAATTGGCGGAAGCGACCGACTCTTCGATATGATCGACGGGCGTTTCCGCAAGCTTGCGGAGAAAGCGCGTCGCCGTCTCCTCGGACGGAAAATACGATCCCTTTGCGGTGATCGTGTATTTCCCCGAAGTCTGATTGGTCGCGACTTCGGGCGCATGAAACTCGATGACGACGGCGTTCGCCTCGTACATCTTGGAAACGTTCATATTCGCAAACGCTTCGTCGGAATTTTTCACGCGTTCGAGATTTTTCAGAGACACGACGCTCTGATAACGGAACGCGCTTCCGTCCGGATAGCGCAGATTTTCATAGCCGGGAAATTCCAGCGTGTAACTCATCGAATATTCCTTGTTCGCGCCGTTTACGAACAGCGCGACGACGAGCACGATCAACGCGGCGCACGCCAACGTTCCGCCGAGCAAGATCCATACGCGCCTGAAAATCACGCGGAACAGCTCGCCGACCGTGATTCCCTCTTCTACTCTCTTTTCCTGCATACTCATAACTCCCTTTGCTTCGGTTTCCGAATGACGACCCTTTCTTATTATATCCCGTTTCCGAGTTTTCGTCAACCGAACGGAATAATTTTTGCCGCTTACGCCATACTTTTTTTATGATTACGGTCACAGGTCATCTGAAAACGGACTGCTCCGCCCTGAAAAAACTGCTTCCGGCGGAAGATATTCTCACTTTTTCCTTCCGCGCGGACGGCGGAGGAGAGTTTACCGTCCTCTTTGCGGACGCCGTGACCGACAAGGAGCTTCTGGGAGAACAGGTCGTCCGTCCGCTTCTGCGCTACGACGGCGCGCCCGCCGCCTCGGAAGTCGGCGCGCGCCTGACTTCCCCCGAACTCAAACGGGAGACCGACCTGAACCGACTCGCCGAGGAAGTTCTGAACGGCAATCCCGTCCTGCTGTGGGAGGGCGCGGACGGCGCGCTCGTGACGGGCTTGAAAAAAGTTTATGCCCGCGCCGTCTCCGAACCTCCGACGGACGTCGCCGTGAAAGGACCGCGGGAGGGATTCGTCGAGGACGTCAAAATCAACGCGTCTCTCGTGCGCAGGAGGCTGAAATCGCCCGATCTGAGGCTGGAAACGGTCGTGATCGGGAGACGGTCGCGCACCACCGTGCAGATCTGTTATCTGGACGGAATCGCCGTCCGATCGGTCGCCGAAGAAGTCAAAAAACGGCTGGAAAACATCGATCTCGACGTCGTTCCCGATTCCTCCTATCTCTCCCATTTTCTCGCGGCGAAGCCGCGCTCTCTGCTCAAACAGGTTGGCACGACGGAAAAGCCGGACATCTTCTGCGCGAAACTCGCCGAAGGCAGAGTGGGGATTTTGGCGGACGGTTCCCCGATCGCGCTCACCGTACCCTATCTGCTCGTGGAAGATTTTCAGTCGAGCGAGGACTATTTCGTCCCGACGTACCGCGCGACGTTCACGCGCCTTCTGCGCGTCTTCGCGCTGCTCGTCGCCGTCTATCTTCCCGCTTTCTATATCGCCGCGCAGCTCTTTAAGCTGCAACTCTTCCCCGTCAAGCTGTTGCTGACGATCGCGGGGAGCATCCGCAATATCCCGCTTTCCCCCTCGCTCGAAATGTTGCTCGTCCTGCTCGTGCTCGAAGTCCTCAACGAAGCGAGCATCCGCATGCCGAAATACGTCGGCATGGCGCTCTCCGTCGTCGGCGCGCTCGTCCTCGGCGAGACCGCCGTGAGCGCGGGGTTCGTCTCCACGCCCGCGATCATCATCATCGCGTTCAGCGGTATCGGACTTTACGCCGTTCCCAATCTCATCGAAGTCACTTCCGTCGTGCGGCTCGCCATGTTGCTCGTGGCGGGAAGCGTCGGAACGTACGGCATCGTGCTTCTCACCGCATTCCTGCTCTTCTATCTCTGCGTCACGGAGAACTTCGGTACGCCCGTGCTTGCGCCCTTCTCCCCGCTCGTCGGTCGGGATCTGCGCGATTCGCTCGTCAAATACAATCTCTCCGCGCTCTGTCTGCGCCCGGAGACGCTCAAAAGCAAAAACAAAAGGAGACTGCGCCGTGTCAAATAAAATCTCTGTCCGACAGCTTTGTTTCTTTCTGGCTTTCGTCGCCCCCGTCGGGAAAATCGTACTGTTGCCCTCGCGGCTCGTTCACTTCGCGAAAAACGATCTGCTGCTTCCCGCCGCGCTTCAATTCGCCCTGCAAGCGGGAATCGTTTTTCTCGTCGTGCTGTTATCCCGCAAAGGAGAAACGCTCTACGAACTTCTGCGCAACGCCTTCGGAAAGGTCGTCGCGTCAATCCTCTTCGTCCTGTTCGCGTGTTTCTTCCTCTTTGCCGCCCTCTACCCCGTGCAGGAACAGAAACTGCTCGTGCAGAGCGTTTTCTACGACACCCTGCCCTCTCTGTTCGTCTTTGCGCCCTTCTTCGTGCTCTCCGCCTACCTCTGCGCGAAACCGCTCTTCGTCTGCGGCAGAACGTGGGACGCGCTCGCGCCGCTCTCCACCGTCGCGTTCGCGGGACTCATGATCCTCTCCGCGGGAGAAGCGGATTTCGGCGCGCTTCAACCTGCGGGCGCGAGCGGATTTCCTGCGATTCTGAAAGCGTTCGCCTATACCTCGAATTGGTTCTGCGACAGCGCCTTTCTGCTCCTTCTGACGGGCAGATTGGAATACCGCAAGGGCATGGCGTGGAAGGCGCTCCTTTCCTATCTCGCGGGCGCGCTCGCCGTGCTATTCTTCCTCGCCGTCTATTACGGAATCTTTTCGGATATCGCCGTCCGTCAGAGCTTTGCGTTCGCCAAGATTTCCAAGTATTTCAGCGCCGTCTCCGTGCTGGGACGGGTGGACTATCTGTTTATCTATCTGCTCGGTCTCGTCATGACCTTCTATTGCGTCGTCCCCCTGCAAGCGAGCGCGACCTGCCTGCGGGAAGCGTTCGGGGAACGGGGCAAGCCCGCGCTCTATTCCGTCGCCGTCAACGCCGCAGTGCTCCTCGTCGTCATCTTCACCGACCTTCGCTTCCTGTCCTTTCAGGAGACCGTCACCGTGAAGCTGTTCTGGATCTTTCCGCTGTTCACCGTTCTCGTACCGCTGCTCTGTCTGTTCCTCGGGAGGTCTCGCCGTGAAAAAATTCTACGCTGACGCGATTCGCCGTCTCCCCATAAGACTGTATCTGCTCGTCGCCGCCGTCGTCTGTTTCGCATTCTTTTCCAACGACTTCGGACTCGTCGATATTCAGAAGACGGCGCTCATTCTCGCCGCGGGCGTGGATCGGACGCAGTCGGGCTTTACGCTGACCGCGCAGATCGCCAACCCCAAGGGCAGCGGCGCGCAACAGGACAACTCCGGTCTCATTCTGAAAGGCTCGGGAAAGACGGTCTCCGACTGCGTCGCGCAGATCTACGCCGAAACGGGCTGGGTGCCCAAACTCATTTATTGCGACCTCGTCGTACTCGGTCGGGAGACGGCGCAGACGGACGTGTTCGACTGCCTCGACTTTTTTCTGCGGAACGAATATATGTCGGACAGCTGTCTGCTCGCGCTCTGCGAGGGAAGCGCGGAAGAACTGATCCTGTCGAGCAGCGCCGCCGACGATACCTCGGCGGACGCCGTTTCAAAAATCTTTTCCGAAGCCGCGGAAAAATCGGGCAAGTTGAGCAAAACCACGCTCAAAGAATTTTCAATCGGATATTACGGCGCTTCGCAGAGCGGCTTTATGCCCTTTCTCCGCGCCGTTCCCGCAGAAGAAACGCAGAATTCGGGCGGCTCTTCGGAAAGCGCGGGCGGTTCGGGCGGCTCTTCGGAAAGCGCGGGCGGCGCTTCGCGGAAAGAGACCTTCGTCTATCTCGCGCAGGAGACCGCGCTCTTTCTTCGGGGCGTCATGGTCGGATTGCTCTCTCCGGAAGAGACCTTCGCCTACCGTCTGCTGAGCGGCGACGTCTATTCGGGAATGTTGAGCGTCGCCGTGGACGGAGAAGATCTCTCCCTCACCGTCCTCAAAAACGACGGGGACGCGTCGCTGGATATGAAAGCCGCGCCGAAGGCGAAACTTTCCGTACAGCTCACCGTCCGACTCTACGACCGCGACAAAGCTTCCCCGATCGAGGACGTCGCGCTCTCCGAAACGACGGATAAGGCGCAGAAGGCGGCGGAGGAACTCCTCTCCTCTTACGTCGGTTCGCTCTGGGAGAAAATCAGACAATCGCAATGCGACCTCTTTCTCTTCCGCCGCAGTCTCTACCGCTCTTCCCCGAAAAAATTCAGGGAATGGGATTCAACGCTCCTGAACGCGCTCCGTCCCGAAACGCAGATTTCGGTACGCGGCGTCGAATAACCGACGCGCCGAAAAGGCGCGTTTTTTTGCCTGAAAAAAATTTTTTAATTTTTTTTGAAAAACCTATTGACAAATGAAATTTATGTGCTATAATGAAATCACAAAAAGGAAATAGCAATACAGAAACTGTTATTTCTGAACAGAAGGTAGGAAGGTCCGATGCACAAGTAAAAAATCAATCGGGGGCAAAGAGAGAGCGACGGGAGCGTCGCAATCGCAGGGAGACCGATGGAGGTCGAAGGCGTCTCCGAAAAATTCATATCGAGGAGGTACGACGATATGTTGAAAATCATTTTTTACAGGGGCTACAAGCTCAATTAAAAGGAGGATAGTCCGATGTACCGTTTTATGAAAGGGGCGAAAGCGTAAAACCGACGGAACTGAAAGAGCGAACGCAATATGCTTCGCAAAGGGAATGATACCGAAATATCCGATCGGGAACAGATTATCGGCGCGAAGAGCGCGCGGAAACGCAACCAATCCGATGAGGAGAGATTGCAGATAGCGCGAGAAAACGTACCGAACGCCCGTTACAACAGAATATTACAGAAAAAACGATCCTCCGCGCTACTGCGCGGAGGACTTATTTTTTCTATTTGCCGTCTCCCCGTTCCCGCTTCGGAGAAGAGCATGGCATTGATTCTTTTTCTCTCCTGTCGGCAATTTTACGGTCGCGCTCGGCACGTTTGCCGTCTCCCCGTTCCCGCTTCGGAGAGGAGCGCGAGACAGGAAAACGCCGCCGCGGGAAAGACGTTCACGGCACGAAGAACGTCTCTCTTATATGCTTGCTTATCGTTCTCCGCTTTTTCGCTCGGTCGGGATGAGCGGTTTTTTTCACGCCTTTCGTTTCCCGATCGCCGCGCAAATTGCTTTCCGCGCGGGATTGCACCCGCAACGACGAAACCTTTCTTGCGCCTGCCGCAAAGACTTGCGTTTTTCCGTTACGATCCGAACGGCGCGGAAAGCGCGTTTGCGCCCGCAGTTCTGCAACGAGCACGCAATTAAGGAAACGCGTTTTCAAAGTACTCGATCTCTCCCTCCCAAACGGACGCGACGTCGAACCGAACGGGCGCCTCTTTCCCCAACCCTAGACAATAGTATTTCGCAATATCGAAATACCGCCTCTGTTTCGCGCGCGTGACCGCTTCGACGGGCAATCCGAACGCGTCGCTCTCCCGCGCCTTTACTTCGACAAAGACGATTTCGTCGTCCTTTTGCGCAACCAGATCCGCTTCCCCGAACGGCGTGCGGTAATTGCGTTCGAGAATCCGGTATCCCCGTTTTTTTAAGTATTTGCAGACGAGGACTTCTCCCCTTCTGCCGAGAACTTTTGCGCGAACGTCCTTCGGTGAATCGTGCATAATCCGTACTCCCTGATCGCTCTGATATGCTCCGCCGTTCCGTATCCCATGTGTTTCGCGAACCCGTAAACGGGATATTCGAGATCGTACCGTTTCATCAGCGCGTCCCGATAGGTCTTGGCGAGAATGCTCGCCGCGCCGATGCTGCACACGAGCGCGTCTCCCTTTACGATACTCCTCTGCGGCACGGTAAGATCCAACGTCATGTTTCCGTCGACGAGAACCAGATCGGCGCAAACGGACAAGCTTTCCACGGCGCGTTTCATGCCGAGCCGCGTCGCCTGCAAAATATTGATCTCGTCCACGGTGTGCTCGTCCACTTCGACGACCGAAAAGGCAAGCGCGCGCTCCTTGATCTGCTCTGCAAGAAGTTCTCTCTTCTTTGCGGATAGCTTTTTACTGTCGTTGATCCCGAAGATCCGCTTTTCTTCCTCCGTGGGCAGAATGACCGCCGCGCAAACGACAGGTCCCGCCAGCGGACCTCTCCCCGCCTCGTCCACGCCCGCGACGGCGCGATAGCCGCGCGCGAGACATTCTCTTTCGTAATCCAATCCGTCCATGGTTTCTCCTCAGCACAGCCCGACCGCGCTTCCGTCCGAAAGACTGTCGAGACAGACTTTCCCGAGCTTTCCTTTCCGGAAATCGTCCACGACGGCGCGTTCGCCGCGTTCGTAATCGTATTCGTTTCCGCGCAGGACGAATCCCCTGCGCGCACAGACGCGTTCCAGCATTTGAAGAGGCGACGCGCCGCGCTCGATCCCGTACCGCTCCGCGAGCGCGTTCGGATACGTTTCCGAAAGTTCACCCAAAAGAGACAGCGCGACGTCGTCGAAATCGAGAATATCGTCGTTGACGCTTCCGAGATACGCAAGCCGCATCGCCAATCTCTGATCGTCGAAGGACGGGGGCATCGTACCGGGCGTGTCGAGCAATTCAAACGCGCCGCAACGCACCCACTGTTTCGATCGGGTTACGCCCGCCTTATCGCCCGTCGCCGCCTTTTTTCCGCCGCCCAGCGCGTTGATCACCGTGCTTTTTCCCGTATTCGGAACGCCCGCCACGAGGAATCTGAGCGGTCTCGTCTGCCCCTTTTCCGCCATGCGCGCCGCCTTTTCCGCCGTCACGGCGGTCATCGCCGCCGTCAGCGCGCGCAGAGAAGCCGAGCCGTTCGCCGCGATTCTGACCGCCTTTCCCGACTTCCGTCCGATCGCCGCGCAAAACGCGTCCGCGCCGCCGTCCGACAAATCGCCTTTGTTGAGCACGAACAGCACGGGTTTTTCGCCCGCTAAGGCGCGCAATCTGCGGTTATAGGTCGAAGCGGGCGCGCGCGCGTCCAAAACGAACGCCACGGCGTCCACCAGCGAAAGAGTTTCTTCCATCATTCGCATGGCTTTCGCCATATGCCCGGGGAACCATTGGATATGTTTCACGTCTCGCCTCCTTTCACCTCGACGCCCGCGCCGTGAACGCGCTTAAAGCAAATCGGGGCGGTTCTTTTTCGTCGTTTCCAGAGACTGTTCCCGCCGCCAACGGTCGATCTCCGCATGATTGCCGCTCCGCAATACGTCCGGAACGCGCAGTCCTCGGTATTCGACGGGGCGGGTATATTGCGGATATTCGAGCAGATTCTCGGAAAAGCTCTCCTGTACGAGCGATTCGGGCGAAAGCACGCCGTCCACATATCGGGAAACGCAGTCCATCACGACCATGGCGGGAAGTTCTCCGCCCGTCAAAACGTAATCCCCGATGGACAGCTCCTCGTCGAAGAACAGATCGATCGCGCGTTGATCGACCCCCTCGTAGTGTCCGCAGAGCAGAACGATATGCTCGTATTCCACCAATTCAAACACCTTCTGTTGACGGAATACGGCGCCCTTCGGCGAAAGATAAATGCGACGCGCTCTGCGTTCGGGATCGATCGCTTCGATCGCGCTTCCGATCGGCTGCGCCATCATGACCATGCCCGCGCCGCCGCCGAACGGATAGTCGTCGCATTTGAGATGTTTGTCCTCCGTATAATCGCGCAGATTGACGATCTCGAACGTCACCTTCCCCTCTCTCTGCGCCCTGCCGAGAATGCTCGACGAGAGCGCGGAAAACATTTCCGGAAAGAGCGTTAAAACGGTAATTTTCATATCTCTCCCCCGTCCGTTACGGCAGCACCGCCACTTCCGCAAAGCGGCTACCGCTCACCGTGAGCACTTTGTTTTCCGCATCCACGGCGAGCACCACGCCCTTCGCCGCGGGAAACAAAATCTCTTTTCCGTTCCGTTCGACGGTATAGACGTCCGTCGCCGCCTGTCGGACGTCGACGAGCGTTCCGATCTCTTCGCCCCCGTCCGTCACCACGCGACTGCCCAGAAGATCGACGATATAATATCTTCCCTCTTCCGGCTGCGGCGCGTCCGCGCGCGGCACGACGACCTGCTTTCCGCGCAGAAGCTCGGCGGCGTTGCGGTCGGGAACGCCGCGCAATCCCAAAAACACCGCGCCGTCTCCGATCCTCACCGAGAGAACTTTATATTCCTCGCCGTCGAGAAAGACGCGCCGAAACGCGCGGAAGTCCTCCGCGCTGTCCGTGAAAGGACGGATTTTGAGTTCGCCGCGGATTCCCTGCGGTTTGAGGACTTCCCCCACGATCAGTTGCGTTTGCATGCTTTCCTCCACCCGAACAGTTCGTCCGCAATCCGACGGATCTTTTCCTGCGTGTCCGATTTGTCCGATTCGCTTTTGACGATTTCGATATGCTCCTGCGTTTCAAAACGGCGAAACAGTCGGAAATACGCTTCCCGTATCTTCTTCTGGCGGTCGAGCGTCTCATACCGTTCCGTCTCGCCCCGCCTCGCCACCCGCTCCATACTGCGTTCTGCGGGAACGTCGATATAGACGACGAGATCGGGACGGAGCGCCTCCATTGCGGGACGGTTGAGCTCGATCACCCATTCGAGCGGAACGATGCCGCCGTTATACGCGAACGACGAGAGATAGTACCGGTCGCACAGAACGGTGATTCCCGCGGCGAGCTTTCCCTCCAAACCGTTGAGAGGATTGAAAATATGATCAAATCGGTCCGCCGCAAACAGCGCCGCGATCGCGCGCTCGTCCGCGTCCAGCCGCCCCGTGAGACAGGAACGGAGCATGCCGCCGAACGGCGAGTCGGTCGGCTCGCAGGTCGCGTAGCAAGACACCCCTCTTCCTTCCAGATATTTTGCAAGCAGTTTGAGCTGGGTGCTCTTTCCGCTTCCGTCGATCCCTTCAAATACGATAAATTTTCCTCTGTTCATTGCCGTTTTATTATAACAAACGCCCGCGCCGATGTCAAGCGCGGACGAATATTCCCCTCAAAAGCGTTCGCTTCTCTTTTGCTTGTCAGAATCTTTCCCCGTCTTTTTTTGATTCCGACGGAAAAAGAGCAACCGTCCCGCCGCATTTTGCAAACCGTTTTCGGAACGGAACGCCGCGCCCGTCGCTTTCTGCGGAAGGCGCGTCGACTCACTTCCTGAGCGGAACGGGACGGCGATCCGCCGTAAAGATCACGCCGATCGTACCCGGTCCGCAGTGCGCGCCGATGACGGGACCTACCGTCTGACGCACGATTTTCGCGGACGGACGCTTTTCCAGCACGAGATCGCGCACTCTGTCGCCCTCTTCGGGGCAGTCCGCGTCCAAAACGTAGACGGGATACGTTTCCTCGTCGCGCAGTTCTTCGACGATCTTGTTCGCCAGCGTTCCGATCGCCTTTCTTCTGCCGCTGATCTTCGAGATCACGGAGAGCCCGCCCTCCTCGTTGACGGTGAGCATCGGTTTGAGTCCGAGCAGCGTTCCCGCCACCGCGGCGACGCCCGACACCCGTCCGCCGCGCTTTAAGTGCATGAGATCGTCCACGACGAAATACACGGCTACCCGATCGGTATAACCGTTGAGAAACGAGAGAATCTCCTCGTCCGCCGCGCCGTTTTGTTTCATGATCGCCGCCTGTTCGACCTGAATCCCCGCGCCGAGCGAAATGCTCTTCGTATCGAACACCGTGCACTTCCGTTCGGGGAACCGCTCTTTCAGTTCTTTTAACGCGAAATCCAACTGCGCGAACGTGCCACTCATTTTATGAGAGAAACTCAGATAGAGCACGTCCTCGCCGCGCTCGAAAAAGGGCGTCAGAATCCGCTTATAATCCTCGGGATTGAGCGCCTGAGTCTTGGGCACGGCGCCCGCACGCACGGCGTCGTAAAATTTTCTGAAATCGGTCGTCTTTCCCAGATCGTAACGATACTCCTCGTTTTCAACGCAATAGGGCATGGGAATCACTTCGAGTCCGAGCTCCTCCGCACGCGTATGCCATAATTCGCAATTGGAATCGCATAATAAAACGCTCATGTTTCACCTCTTTCGGGCATAACGCCCGTTTTTCATTGTACTACAATTTATGAAATTACGCAAGAGATTATCAAGAAAATTAACAAAAACCCTCCCCGTCCTCGCCTTGACAAACGCGTCGGAAAAGGTTACAATAGAACGCATGATACGCAAACTCAACCAAAACGACCGATCGCTCTATCTGCGCCTCACGCGGGAATTTTACGATTCCGACGCGGTGCTCGCCCCCGTGCCCGAAGAATACCGCGTTGCGACTTTTGAAGAACTCCTGCGCTCCGACGCCTACGCGCAGTGCTATTTTCTCTGCGACGGGGAGAATCCCGTCGGCTACGCTCTGCTCGCCAAAACCTTCTCGCAGGAGGCGGGAGGCGTCGTTCTGTGGCTCGAAGAGATCTTTCTGCGCCCCGAAAGCCGCGGAAAGGGGCTCGGAAAAGAATTTTTCGCCTTTCTCGATACGCTCGGCGCGGCGCGCCTGCGGCTCGAAGCCGAACCGGACAACGCGCGCGCGATCGCGCTCTACCGCTCGCTCGGATATTCCGAACTGCCCTATCTGCAAATGGTAAAAGCCTCTCCGAAGAAATAGCAACGGAAAACTTCCGCGGAAAGGACGAAAAAAAGCGGCGCACGCCGCTTTTTCCGTTTCTCTCCGTTTATCTGCTTCCGCCCAGCCATTCAAAGAACGCCTTGAACGCGGAAGGAAGCGCATAGTTCGAGCCGATTTCCGCAGCCGTCGCCCATACGAATTCGGGCGACGGCTGTTCGACTTCCGTCAGATAGCCCGTCATGTGCCATTCGACGTGCGTAAAGATATGCTTCGCGCGTTTCAGACGGACGATCTCTCCCCGTTCGGGAGGAATCGTTGCGCCCTCTTTCAACGGGAACTGCCATAAACCCGCCAGAAGTCCTTTTTCGCCGCGCTTTTCGATCGCGAACCGCTCTCCGCAACGCAGAACGTAGACGGATACGGCTACCGTCTTGCGCGCGGCTTTTTCCTTTCTGACGGGATAACGCTCCTCTTCGCCCGCAAGATGGGCGCGGCAGAGCGTTTTCCACGGACATGCCCCGCACGCAGGCGCGCCGTTGGGCACGCATACGATCGCGCCGAGCTCCATCAGCGCCTGACAGAAATCCCCCGCTTCGGGCGGATAAACTTCTATCAGACGGTCGGAACACGCCCGCTTCGTCGCGGGATCGTCGATATTGCCGCCGTCCGCAAGCAGTCGGGTGAGCACGCGGAGGACGTTCCCGTCCACGGCGGGGCAGGGCATGTCGTAAGCGATCGAACAGATCGCGCCCGCCGTATAGTCGCCGACGCCCGGCAGGGCGCGCACTTCCTCGCGCGTCGCGGGAAACGCGCCCGCGTCCGCGATGAGTTTCGCGGCTTTGTGAAGATTGCGCGCGCGGGAGTAATAACCGAGCCCCTCCCACGCTTTGAGCACTTCCTCTTCGTCCGCCTGCGCGAGCGCTGAGACGGAGGGGAATTTCGCGAGAAAGCGACGGTAGTATTCCTTGACCGCCTCGACGCGCGTCTGTTGCAGCATGATCTCCGAAATCCAGATCCGATAGGGATCGCGGTTTTCCCGCCAGGGCAGATCGCGGCGGGAGACGCGATACCACTCCAACAGAAGCGGAACCGCTTTTTCCGGAATCTCCCGCATTAAAACAACCCCGTGATTTTCCCGTTTCCGTCCACGTCGATGCGCTCCGCGGCGGGGGACTTGGGAAGTCCGGGCATCGTCATGATGTTTCCCGTCAGAACGACGACGAATCCCGCGCCTGCGGAAATTTTTACGTTGCGCACCGTAACGACGAATTCCTCGGGCGCGCCGAGCTTCGTCATGTCGTCCGAAAACGAGTACTGCGTCTTTGCGATGCAGACGGGCGTTTTATCAAATCCGAGCGCGGTCAGGCGACCGATCTGCGCTTCCGCTTCGGCGGTGTACGAAACGCCCGCGCCGCCGTAAATTTTTTTGACAACCGCTTCGATTTTCTCTTTAATCGGCGCTTTTTCATCGTAGGCAAATCGGAAATCGCCCTTTTCTTCGCAGAGACGGACGACTTCGCGCGCGAGCTCCTCGCCGCCCTTGCCGCCCTCCGCCCATACGGTGGAGAGCGCGACGTTCACGCCAAGCGCCTTGCATTTTTCGATGACGAGCGCGATCTCTGCGTCCGTATCCGTCGGAAAACGGTTGACCGCGACCACGCAGGGCAGACCGTAGACGTTTTTCACGTTGGAAACGTGCCGCAACAGATTGGGAAGTCCGCGTTCGAGCGCGGCAAGATTTTCTTCGCCGAGCTCCGTTTTGGAAAGCCCGCCGTGCATTTTGAGCGCGCGCACCGTCGCGACGACCACCACGGCGTCGGGAACGAGCCCCGCCATCCGACATTTAATATCGAGGAATTTCTCCGCGCCGAGATCCGCGCCGAAGCCCGCTTCCGTCACCGCGTAATCCCCCGTCTTTAACGCCATTCTCGTTGCCATGACCGAGTTACAGCCGTGCGCAATATTCGCAAACGGACCGCCGTGCACGAACGCGGGCGTTCCTTCGAGCGTCTGCACGAGATTGGGTTTGAGCGCGTCTTTCAGAAGCGCGCACATGGCGCCCGCCGCCTTCAACTGCCCCGCCGTCACGGGTTCGTCGTCATAGGTATAGCCGACGATGACGCGGGAGAGCCGCTCTTTCAAATCGGAGAGCGACGTCGAAAGACAGAGCACCGCCATGATTTCGCTCGCCACCGTAATATCGTATCCGTCCTCGCGCGGAACGCCGTTCTTCGCGCCGCCGAGTCCGTCTACGACGAACCGAAGCTGGCGGTCGTTCATATCGACGCATCTGCGCCAGGTGATTTTTTTCGGATCGATTCTCAGGGCGTTCCCCTGAAAAATATGGTTGTCGAGCATCGCCGCAAGCAGATTATTCGCCGCGCCGATCGCATGAAAGTCGCCCGTGAAATGCAGATTGATGTCCTCCATGGGTACGACCTGCGCGTATCCGCCGCCCGCCGCGCCGCCTTTGATCCCGAACACGGGACCGAGCGAAGGCTCGCGGAGCGCGACCGTAACCTTCTTTCCGATGCGGGCAAGTCCGTCGGCGAGCCCGATGGTCGTCGTCGTCTTTCCCTCGCCCGCGGGCGTGGGATTGATCGCCGTCACGAGTATGAGCTTTCCGTTCCGATCGCGTTTTTCGAGCGCGGAAAGTTCGACTTTCGCTTTATATTTTCCGTAATATTCGATTTCGTCCTCCGAAAGCCCCGCCCGTTCCGCGACAGTCGCAATCGGCTGTAATTTTGCTTCCTGTGCAATTTCGATATCCGTTTTCATACGTTTCTCTCCCCCAAATTTTATTTGAAATATCTGACCGCGCTTTCAAACAGTTTCATATCGTATTCGCCCGGAACGTTCCGATACAGCCCGAAGCCCTTGCGCTCCGAATGCCCCATCTTGCCGAACACCCTGCCGTCGGGCGAGAGGATTCCCTCCACCGCGTACGCGCTGCCGTTGGGATTGAACGCGATCTCCATCGTCGCCTTGTCGTCGAAATCGACGTACTGCGTCATGATCTGTCCGTTTTCGGCGAGCCGTTTCACAAGCTCGTCGCTCGCGACGAACCTGCCCTCGCCGTGGGAAACGGGAACGTGGAACACGTCTCCGACTTTCACGCCCGCAAGCCAGGGCGACTTCGCGGAAGCCACTCTCACGCGCACGATGCGCGATTGGTGCCGCCCGATGTCGTTGTACGTCAGCGTGGGGCAGGTCTCGTCCGTCTCTAAGATCTTTCCGTAGGGCACGAGTCCGAGTTTGATGAGCGCCTGGAATCCGTTGCAGATCCCGCCCATGAGTCCGTCGCGGCGGGTGAGCAACGCTTCGACCTGTTCTTTGACCGCGGCGTTGCGGAAGAACGCCGTGATAAATTTTCCCGATCCGTCCGGCTCGTCGCCGCCCGAAAATCCGCCGGGAATAAAGACGATGCGGCTCTCCCCGATCTTGCGCGCAAATTCTTCGACCGAACGCGATACGTCGTCCGCGGTCGTGTTCCGAATGACGAAAATTTCCGCTTCCGCGCCCGCGTCGGAGAACGCTTTCGCCGTATCGTACTCGCAGTTCGTTCCGGGGAATACGGGAATGAGCGTTTTCGGTTTCGCGCATCTGACGTTACAGCGCAGTTCGCTCTTTGCGTTGCAGGTGAAATTTTCCGCCTTGCGGTCGGGCGCGGGGATATTGCAGGCGTAGACGGGTTCGAGCTTTTGTTCGTAAAGCTCGGTCAGTTCCCGCAACGAAAGCGTTTCGCCGCCCATCGCGACGGTCTGCGCCTCCGTCGTCGCGCCGAGCAGAACGCCGACCTTGACGGGCGCGGCAAGTTCGAGCACGAAACTTCCGTAAGAATATCCGAAGATCTCCTCCGTCGAAATCTTTTCCGCAAAGGAAAATCCGATACGGTTGCCCATGCACATTTTGAGAATCGCTTCCGCTACGCCGCCGTATCCGGGCGTATACGCCGCCACCGCCTTGCCCGAACGCAACAGCTTCGTCACCGTCTTGAAGTTTTCGACGAGCGATTTCGTGACGGGAAGTCCGTCTTTATCGTAACGCGGTTTCAGAAGCGCGACCGCATGTCCCGCGCTTTTGAATTCGGGGGATACGGCTTCTTCCGCCTTACCCGTCGTCACCGCGAACGACACGAGCGTAGGCGGAACGTCTATATTTTCAAACGTACCGCTCATCGAATCCTTTCCGCCGATCGCCGCGCATTTGAGTTCGAGCTGCGCGCGGAACGCGCCGAGCAACGCCGCAAGCGGCTGTCCCCAACGCTTGGGATCGCGCATCGGCTTTTCAAAGTATTCCTGAAAGGTCAGATAGACGTCCTCGAAGGACGCGCCCGACGCGACGAGCTTGCTCACGCTCTCCACGACCGCGAGATAGGCGCCGTGATAGGGGCTCTTTTCCGCAACGTAGGGATTCCCGCCCCACGCCATAAAGGACGCGTCGGAGGTGTGTCCCTTTTCCGAAGAGATCAGGTGCGCCATTGCCTGCGAGGGCGTCGTCTGATATTTCCCTCCGAAGGGCATGAGCACCGTGCCCGCGCCGATCGTCGAATCGAACCGCTCGGAAAGACCGCGCTTGGAACAGACGTTCAGATCGCCCGCAAGCGCGCGATACGCCGCCTTGAAGTCGGTCGGCGCGGGACGACGGTAGTCGCGTATTTTTTCGGGCGCGATCGTAATGTGTTTTTCCGCGCCGTTGGAGTTGAGAAATTCGCGCGAGACGTCAACGATCGTCTTTCCGTTCCAGGTCATCACGAGACGGGGGGATTCCGTCACCGTCGCGACGACGGTCGCTTCGAGGTTCTCTTTCTCCGCAAGCGCGACGAATTTTTCCGCCTGCGCGGCTTCGACCACGACCGCCATGCGCTCCTGCGATTCGGAGATCGCAAGTTCCGTTCCGTCCAACCCGTCGTATTTCTTCGGCACGCGGTTGAGATCGATCGTCAGTCCGTCGGCAAGCTCCCCGATCGCGACGGAAACGCCGCCCGCGCCGAAGTCGTTGCAACGTTTGACGAGCAGCGTCGCCTCCGGATTGCGGAACAGACGCTGTAATTTTCTCTCTTCGGGCGCGTTTCCCTTCTGCACTTCCGCGCCGCAATGCGTCAGCGATTGCAACGTGTGCGATTTGGAGGAACCCGTCGCGCCGCCGCAGCCGTCCCGCCCCGTTCTTCCGCCGAGCAGTATGACTTTATCGCCGGGCGCGGGGCGTTCCCTTCTGACGTTCTCCGCCGGCGTCGCCGCGATCACCGCGCCGATTTCCAGCCGCTTCGCGACGTAGCCCGCGTGATAGAGTTCGTCCACCTGCCCCGTCGCAAGTCCGATCTGATTTCCGTAAGAGGAATATCCCGCGGCGGCGGTCGTGACGATCTTGCGCTGAGGAAGTTTTCCTTTCATCGTGTCCTTGACGGGAAGGAGCGGATCCGCCGCGCCCGTGACGCGCATCGCGGCGTAAACGTAGCTTCTGCCCGAAAGCGGATCGCGGATCGCGCCGCCGATACACGTCGCCGCGCCGCCGAACGGCTCGATCTCCGTCGGGTGGTTGTGCGTCTCGTTCTTGAAGAGCAGCAGCCAGTCCTCTTCTTTTCCGTCCACCGTCACCTTGATTTTTACCGTGCAAGCGTTGATCTCTTCCGATTCGTCCAGACGGTCGAGATACCCGTGCCGTTTCAGGTACTTCGCCGCGATCGTGCCGACGTCCATGAGATTGACCGGCTTCGTGCGGTTCAATTCCTTGCGCACCGCCAGATATTCGTCGTAAGCCTTCTGTAAGAGCCGATCCTCGAACCGCACGTCGTCGATGGTCGTGAGGAAAGTGGTATGACGGCAGTGATCGGACCAATAGGTGTCGATCATTCTGATCTCGGTCAGCGTGGGATCGCGGCGTTCCGATTTGAAATAGTCCTGACAGAACGCAACGTCGTCTGCGTCCATTGCGAGCGCGTATTTCTCGACAAACGCTTCCAATTCCGCGCGGCTCAGTCCGATAAATCCGTGCAACGTCTCCACTTCCGTGGGCACGGGATAGTCGATTTTCAACGTGGAGGGCTTTTCAAACGCCGCTTCGCGGCTCTCCACGGGGTTTATGACGTACTTTTTGACGGCGGCGAGCGATTCGTCCGTCACCGCGCCGTAGACCGCGTACACCTTTGCGGTCCGGACGACGGGACGCTCTTTGCAGGAAATGAGCTGAATACACTGCGCCGCGGAATCGGCGCGCTGGTCGAACTGTCCGGGCAGGTATTCCACCGCAAACGCCTTCGCGCCCGCAAGGTCGATTTCTCCGCTCGCGCGGTCCATCTGCGGTTCGGAAAACACCGTCCCGACGCAGGAATCGAACAGTTCCTTTTCGATCCCCTCCACGTCGTAGCGGTTGATCACGCGGATCCGCTCGATCCCCTCTATGCCGAGAAGCTCCCTCACGTCGGCGCAGAGCGCCTTCGCTTCGTTGTCGAATCCGTCCTTCTTTTCAACGTAAACTCTGAAAACCATCTCTCACTCCTCCCGCAGACAGGCAAGCGCGCGTCCGCCGATATCCTTTCTGTAATACGCGTTCTCGAAGCCGACGCGCTCCGCGAGCGCGTACGCCTTCCTTACCGCCTCTTTCAGCGTATCGCCCGTCGCCGTCGCGCCGAGCACCCGCCCTCCCGAAGTTTTAAGCCTGCCGTCCTCTTTCTTCGCGCCCGCAACGAAAATAAATTCGTCCTTTCCCGTTTCGGGCGTCGAGATTTCGTATCCCGTTTCGTACTTCTGCGGATAACCGTCGGAAGCGAGCACCACGCAACACGCCGCGCCCGCCTTGAAGCGCACCATGTCCTGCGTCAACGTGCCGTTCCGCACCGCCTGCATGATCGTCAGAAGATCGCTTTCCAGAAGAGGAAGCACTACCTGCGTTTCGGGATCGCCGAACCGACAGTTGTATTCGATGACTTTCGCCCCGTCCCGCGTGAGCATGAGCCCGAAGTAGAGACAGCCCTTAAAGGTTCTGCCCTCCGCGTTCATCGCGGACACGGTAGGTCGGAAGATCGTATCCATGCACTCCCGCGCGATTTTTTCCGTATAATAGGGATTGGGCGCAACCGTACCCATACCGCCCGTATTCAGCCCCTCGTCGCCGTCTTTCGCCCGCTTGTGATCCATGGAAGAGACCATGGGAACGATTGTCTTTCCGTCCGTAAAGGCGAGCACGGAGACCTCGGGACCTTCCAGAAATTCTTCGACGAGAATTTTATTTCCGCTCGCGCCGAAGATCTTGTCGCACATGATCTCCCGCACGGCGCGCTCCGCTTCCGCCGCGTTCTGCGCGATGATAACGCCCTTTCCGAGCGCCAGCCCGTCCGCCTTGATGACAACGGGATAGCGTTGCGTTTTCAGATAGGCGATCGCCGCTTCCGCGTCGGAAAAGCTCTCGCTCGCCGCCGTGGGAATCCCGTATTTTTTCATCAGATTTTTGGAGAATACTTTACTGCCCTCGATGATCGCCGCTTCCGCGCGCGGTCCGAAACAGGGAATTCCGATCGCTTCGAGACAGTTGACGCAACCGAGCACCAACGGATCGTCGGGCGTTACGACCGCAAAATCGACGGGGTGTTCGCTCGCAAATTTCACGATCCCGTCCACGTCGGTCGCTTTGACCGGATAACACTCCGCGTCGTCCGCGATTCCGCCGTTTCCGGGAAGCGCGTATATTTTCGTAACCGACGCGTTCTTTTTCAGACTTTTGATCACGGCGTGTTCTCTTCCGCCGCCGCCTACTACCAGAATCTTCATACCGTTTACCTCATTTGCTCCGATTTCTCAACGCGCCGCCTGCCGACGCGTCGCGCGATGGTCAATGGTGGAACAGTCTCATGCCCGTGAACGCCATCACCATTCCGTGCGCGTCCGCCGCCTCGATGACGAGCGAATCGCGAATGGAACCGCCCGGCTCCGCGATATAACTCACGCCGCTGCGGAACGCGCGTTCGATATTGTCCGAAAAGGGGAAAAACGCGTCGCTGCCGAGCGAAACGCCCGTGATCGTCTTTAAGTACGCCGCCTTTTCTTCGCGCGTGAACGGTTCGGGACGGACGGCGAAATTCTTCTGCCAGACGTCGTCGCCGAGCACTTCCTCGTAATCGTCCGAAAGATACAGATCGATAATATTGTTCATCTCAGGTCTGCCGACGCCCTCCGCAAATTGCAAACCGAGTACCTTTTCATGCTGACGGAGATGCCACAAATCCGCCTTCTGCGCCGCCAGACGGGTGCAATGAATGCGCGACTGCTGTCCCGCGCCCACGCCGATCGCCTGTCCGTCTACTGCAAAACAGACGGAATTGGATTGCGTGTATTTGAGCGTAATGAGCGAGACGATGAGATCCACCGCCTTGTCGTCGGGGAGATTTTTGTTCTTCGTAACGAGATTCGAGAGCAACGCTCTGTCGATGCGGAAGTTGTTTCTGCCCTGCTCGAACGTCACGCCGAATACCTGTTTGCGTTCGATCTCTTCGGGAACGTAGTCGGGATCTATTTTTACGATATTGTAATTTCCCTTGCGCTTCTGTTTCAACAGCTCCAACGCTTCGGGCGAGTATGCGGGCGCGATGACGCCGTCGGACACTTCGCGGAAGATGATCTTCGCCGTCGTAAGATCGCATTCGTCCGAAAGAGCGATCCAATCGCCAAACGAGGACATTCTGTCCGTGCCGCGCGCTCTCGCATAGGCGCAGGCGAGCGGGGAGTCGTCTAATCCCTCCACGTCGTCGACGAAACACGCCTTTTTGAGCGCGGGAGAAAGTTTCTTTCCGACCGCCGCGGAAGTGGGCGAAACGTGCTTGAAGCTCGTCGCGCAAGCCATGCCCGTCGCTTCTTTGAGTTCCTTGACGAGCTGCCAGGAATTAAACGCGTCGAGGAAATTGATATATCCGGGTTTTCCGTTGAGAATTTCGACGGGGAGTTCGCTCCCGTTCGCCATGAAGATGCGCGCGGGCTTCTGATTGGGGTTACAGCCGTATTTCAAAAAAAATTCGTTCATTCCGTTTTCTCCTGTGTATGGTTCGCCGTCGGCGTTATTTCGTATATTTGTTGTAGAGCACGTTCTCCGTCGCGCCCGTTTTGAGATCGATCGCGCGGCAATAGAGGGAAATTTTGTTCTCGCCGTCGAGACTGTTCCAGATCTCGTCCGCGAACGCTTTCAGGTCGTTGGGGATCATGACGGGAACGGGTTCTCCCGCAAACGAAGGGAGGGGGGAACCGTCTTTCAGGTAAGTGCTGATAAAGTGTCCCGTTCCGCTGACGGGTTCGTAATCGAAGAGAAAACGGTTGCACGCCTTGCCCTTTCTATCCGCGCTTTTCAGAACGGAAACCTCATAGGTGAACGGTTCCCCCAGATGCAGAATCCCGCTGATGCGCGGCGTGAGATTGGGGAAGTCCGGCTCGAACTGCCGCGTTTTCAACGCGCAACGGAAGCATTTCCCCTCTTTCAGATAGCTTTCGATCGTATCCGTCTGATCGCCGTTCGTCACGATCACGTCCTTTCCGACGACTTTTACGGGGGAATAGATGATCAGCGAGGGATCTTCCACTTTGCTCGCGTCGAACGGTTCCGTCCGCAGTCCCTCTCCGTCCTCGACGAACACGCGGTTGCGGCTGTTCGCGCTTCTGCCCGATATGAAATAGGCGAATACCGCCCGTTTTCCGTCTTTGGTCTTGCCGAGCACGAGCCCTCTTCCGACGTAACTCTTACCCGCCAACGCTTTCTGCATGGTCTTTCTCATCTGTCTGTTTCTCCTGTCAGTTTTTTACATACGATTTCCGTCGCGCGCGGCAGAATTTTCCATTCCGCTTCCCGCATCACGCGCTTTTGCAAACTCTCGGGCGTATCGCCCTCTTCGATCTCCACCGCTTTCTGTAAAATGATCTTCCCGCCGTCCGGGATTTCGTTGACGTAATGCACGGTCGCGCCCGTCACCTTTACGCCGTAGGAAAGCGCCGCTTCGTGCACTTTGAGTCCGTAATATCCCTTTCCGCAAAAGCTCGGGATCAACGACGGGTGCACGTTGATGATCCGCCCCTCGTACCGCGCGGTAAATTCCCGTCCGAGAATGGAGAGATACCCCGCGAGCACGATGAGATCGATCCGCCGCTCTTCGAGAATGCGCGCCGTCTCCCGCTCGCGATCCGCCGCGTCGGGAAAACGCTCCCGATCGACGACCGCCCTCTCCACGCCGAAGCTCTTCGCGCGTTCGAGCGCGTATGCGTCCGCACGGTTGGAGAGTACGAGCACGATCTCTCCGTCGGGAATCGCGCCGTCGCGCTCCGCTTCGAGCAGAGCCTGCAAATTCGTTCCGCCGCCCGATACGAACACCGCGATCCGCGCCTTTCTTTTCAACATAACGTCACTCCGTCTTCGCTCTCGACGATTTCGCCGATCAGATACGCGTCCTCTCCGTTTTCGCGCAGGATTTTAAGCGCGTTGTCCGCGTCCTCCTTCGCGACGACCACGCTCATGCCCACGCCCATGTTGAAGGTGTTGAACATGTCGTGTTCGGAGATATTCCCTTTCTTTTGTATGAGGTCGAAGATCGCGGGCGTTTTCACGTCGCTCTTTTTGATTTTCACGCCAAGTCCCTTGGGAATGGAGCGGGGCATGTTTTCGTAGAATCCCCCGCCCGTGATATGCGACACGCCCTTGACGCGCACCTGTCCGAAGAGCGCGAGCATGGGTTTTACGTAGATCTTCGTCGGCGTTAAAAGCGTCTCTCCGAGCGATCTCCCGCCGAGTTCGGGAACGGGCGATTTCAGATCGCAACGCTCCACGTCGAACACCTTTCTCACCAGCGAAAAGCCGTTGGAATGCACGCCCGTGGAAGGAAGCGCGAGCATTACGTCTCCCGCCTTCATTTCGCGCTTGTCGACCATCTTGCTCTTATCGACGATACCGACGGAAAAACCGGCGAGATCGTAATCGTCCTCGGGCATGGTTCCGGGATGCTCCGCAGTCTCTCCGCCGACCAGCGCGCAACCCGCCTGCACGCAGCCCTCCGCCACGCCGCCGACGATCTCCGCGATCCGCTCGGGAATATTCTTCCCGCACGCGATATAGTCGAGGAAAATCAGCGGTTTCGCGCCGCAGCAGATGATGTCGTTCACGCACATGGCGACGCAATCGATGCCGATGGTGTCGTGCTTGTCCATAAGAAGCGCGATCCGGAGTTTCGTGCCGACGCCGTCCGTTCCCGATACGAGCACCGGCTCTTGCATGCCGGACGTGGGCAGCGGGAACGCGCCGCCGAAATCGCCGATGTCCGCTTTTCCGTCGGGCATGGTGCGCGCGACGTGTTTTTTCATGAGCTCCACCGCGCGGTATCCCGCGGTGATGTCCACGCCCGCCTGTTTATAACTTTCCGAGTAACTCTTTTCCATCTCTCATTGCTCCTGATTTTTCTTTTGGAATTTCGGGTTCAGACTGATCTTCTGCTCGAAACGGTTTTTATTCGTCGCCTTGGGAATTTCCGTGGGATAACGCCCGTCGAAACACGCCGTACAGAATCCCGTACCGTCGCCGCCCGCGAGCAGTTTCGCGTGCTCCACGTCCAGATAGCCGAGCGAATCGGCGCCGATGATCTTCGCGATCTCCTCCGGCGTATGGTGACAGGCGATCAGATGATCGCGCGAATCGATGTCCGTTCCGTAATAGCACGGATTGAGGAAGGGCGGCGCGGAAGAGAGCATATGCACTTCTTTCGCCCCCGCGTTCCGCAACAGTCTGACGATGGGCGCGCTCGTCGTGCCGCGCACGATACTGTCGTCCACCATGATCACGCGCTTTCCCTTCACCGCCGAAGCGATGACGTTGAGTTTGATCTTGACTTTGTCCTCGCGCACCTTCTGATCGGGCGCGATAAACGTTCTGCCGATATATTTGTTTTTGATGAACCCGATCGCGTAGGGAATCCCCGATTTCTGCGCGTAGCCGAGCGCAGCGTCCAAGCCCGAATCGGGAACGCCGATGACGACGTCCGCGTCGATCCGGTACTTCTCCGCCAGAAATTCTCCCGCGCGGCGGCGCGCGTCGTGCACGTAACAGCCGTCGATCTCGGAATCGGGGCGCGCGATATAGAAATATTCAAATACGCAGAACCGCTTTTCCCCGCCGCAGTGCTCCTCGTAGCTCTTAACGCCGTCTTTCGTGAACACGAGCACTTCGCCGGGGCGCACTTCGCGCACTTTTTTCGCGCCCACCGCTTCGAGCGCGCAGGATTCGGACGCGACGATATACGCTCCGTCGTCGCGCACGCCGTAGCAGAGCGGACGGAATCCGTGCGGATCGCGCGCGGCGATGAGTTTGCTCGGCGACATCACGACGAGCGAATACGCGCCTTTGAGCCTGTCCATCGCGGAGAGCACCGCGTCTTCGATGGAGCGCGACTTCACGCGCTCTTTGGTGACGATATAAGAAATGACTTCGGTGTCCGAAGTCGTATGGAAAATACAGCCCTCGTTTTCCAATTCGGAACGGAGTTCGTACGCGTTGACGAGGTTTCCGTTATGCGCGAGCGCCATGTTCCCTTTCAGGTGATTGACGACGATGGGCTGAGCGTTCTCTCTGCCGCCCGCGCCCGTCGTGCCGTAACGGACGTGCCCGATCGCCATGTTTCCTTTTCCGAGCTTTTCCAGCGTTTCCGCGCTGAACACGTCGTTGACGAGACCGACGTCTTTATAAGCGGTGAAAACGCCGTCGTCGTTCACGACGATTCCCGCCGCCTCCTGTCCGCGGTGTTGCAGCGCGAACAGGGCGTAATACGCCGTAGAAGCCACCTTCTGCGCCTCGTTGCAGAAGATTCCGAATACGCCGCACTCCTCGTGAATTTCCGCCATATCACTCCCCCATCAGGCGTTTGAACACTTCTTTATACGCGTCCTCTACGCCGCCGAGGTCTCTTCTGAATCTGTCTTTGTCGAGTTTTTCGTTGGTCTCGATATCCCAAAGACGGCAGGTGTCGGGCGAGATCTCGTCCGCAAGCACGATCGTGCCGTCGGACAGACGACCGAATTCGAGTTTGAAGTCGACGAGCCTGATTTTAAGCGTTTTGAAATACTCCGTCAGCACTTCGTTGACTTTGAACGCCAGACGTTTGATCGTCTCGATCTCCTCTTTCGTCGCGAGTTTCAGCGCAAGCGCGTGATAGGAGTTGAGCAGGGGATCGCCGAGCTCGTCGTTTTTATAGGAAAATTCGATCGTCGGTTCGTCGAACACGATTCCCTCTTCCACGCCGTAATGCTTGGCGAACGAACCCGCGGAAACGTTTCTGATAATCACTTCGAGCGGAACGATTGCGACCTTTTTCACGAGCGTGTCGCGGTCGGAAAGCTCTTTTACGAAATGCGTGGGAACGCCCTGCTTTTCGAGCAGCTGCATGAGCATGTTGCTCATACGGTTGTTGACGACGCCCTTTCCGACGATCGTCCCCTTCTTCAAGCCGTTGAACGCGGTCGCGTCGTCCTTATAGGACACCACGCACAGAGTTTCGTCCGCGGTCGCGAACACCTTCTTCGCCTTGCCTTCGTACAACTGAACGGTTTTTTCCATGATAGTATCTCCTTTTCCTTTTTCCGATTTTTTACAGACTGAATTTTGCGGAAATTTCCGCGTTTTTTGCGAGCACCTTCTCCGCCGCCGCCTTCCGCGATTCAAGCAGTTTTTCCCGAAGCCCCGCGTCTCCGACCGCGAGAATCTCCACCGCCAGAAGCGCAGCGTTCGCCGCGCCGTCGATCGCAACCGTCGCCACGGGGATTCCCGAAGGCATCTGAACGGTGGAAAGAAGCGCGTCCAACCCGTCGAGCGTCGAGCTCTTCACGGGGATTCCGATGACGGGAAGCACGGTATTCGCCGCGAACGCGCCCGCAAGATGCGCCGCTTTCCCCGCCGCGCATATGATCGCTCCGAATCCGTTCTCCGCCGCGGAAAGCGCGAACGCGCGCGCTTCTTCGGGCGTTCTGTGCGCAGAAAAGACGTGCGCTTCAAACGGTACGCCGTATTCGCGGAAGACGCCGAACGCCTTCTCCACGACGGGCAGATCGCTGTCGCTGCCCATGATCACCGCTATTTTCTTCATGATTCACCTCCGCAAAACGCAAAACCGGGCAGTCTTATCCCGTTCACAGAATAAGACTGCCCAGTCGGACGACATAATTTTCCGTTTTTTGCTCCCTTGCGGTACTCCGCAGCTCCGACAGTCGCAAAACGCGTATTGCAATTTTCATACCGCTATTATACCAAACAACCCCGCGCAAAGTCAAGCGTTGGACGGGCACTTTTTCCGCTTTTGCCCGCTCTTCTTTTCCGCTCCCGCACGCTTCGACGCGCCCGACCGTTCGATACGCCGCGTTTTATGCGCCCGACCGTTCCGCCGCACGCACGCCGCGGCCTCGGAACATAGAGGCGCACGCCGCGACCTCGGAACACAGAGGCGCACGCCGCGCCCTCGGAAGGCAGAGGCGCACGCCGCGTCCTCGGAACGCGCGCTCAATTCTGATTGAATTTTTTCCGCATCAGCCAATTCACAGTGCGGTCGGGGAGCAGTTTTCGGGCGATATAGAGCGCGGTATTCCCTCCGCCCGCGACGGCGACGGGCGGCGGATTGCGCTTTTCCGCGAGCCTGACGATCGCCTCCGCGACGAGCGAGGGATTCATGCCGCCCTGTTCGATGTTCGCAAGCGCGGCGGAAGCCTTTTTCACGGAGGAAGCGTAAGAAAAACTTTCCTCCTCCCCGTACACTCTGCGGTGATAGGTGAAATCGGTCGAAGTGCCGCCCGGAAGCAAAACGCTCACGCGCACGCCGCGGTCGCGCAGTTCCATGTCCGCCTCTTTGGCGAGCATGCAGAGCGCCGCTTTGGAAGCCGAATAAAAGCCGTCGTAGGGAATGGGCATCTCCCCGCCCATCGAACCGACGAGCACGACGCGACCGTTCCGCTTTTTGAGATAGGGCGCGGCGCTTCTGATCGCTTCCGCAGCGCCGAAAAAGTTCACCTCGAAGAGATAGCGGTAATCTCCGCTCTTCGCGTGTTCGAGCGGCGCGCAGAGGGAATACCCCGCCGAATAGACGAGCAGATCGATCCCGCCCGTCTCCTCGCCGACCGTTCTGATCGCCGCGGTGAGCTCCCCCTCCTGCGCCGCGTCCGCCGTGATCGTACGCACGCGCTCTCCCTTGCACGGGGTGCGCGATACGTTGAATACGCGATACCCGCGCGCGCAGAGCTTCATCGCCGTTTCCCTGCCGATTCCCGACGACGCGCCGATGAGCGCCGCCGTTTTGCCGTGCGGCGCACGCGCCGCTGCCTGCGTTTCTTTCTCACGTTCCTGTTCCATACCGCAAAGTTTGCGCCGCTTTTCCGCGTTTATACCCTTTGTGTTTTCACAATCAGCCGAACGCCACGTCGAGCAGCATCATCATGCAGAATCCGAGCACCACGCCCGCGCTCGCGACCGTTTTATTGCCCGAAAAACACTCCGGAATGAGTTCGGAACAGACGACCGCGACCATGGCACCCGCAGAGAACGCCAGAGCCCAGGGCATGAGCCCCGCAACGAACGTCGCGGCAAGCGCGCCCAAGACGCAGGCGGGAATTTCCACCGCGCCCGATCCCTGCGAAAACAAAAAGCTTTTCAACGGAGACATGCCCTTCATGCGCAACGGAAACGCCACGCACATGCCCTCGGGAAAATTCTGTACGGCGATCCCCAGAGCGAGCAGAGCCGCCGAGAGCACGGCGCCCTCAGCGCCCGCGCCCTGTGCGAACGCGACGCCGACCGCCATGCCCTCCGGAACGTTGTGAAGCGTGACGGCGAAATACAGCAACGCGCTCTTTTTATCCCCGATCGAATGAAAATTCAGTTGCGTATGCGAAAGCGCAAGGTCGGACAGGACGATGAACGCGCCGCCGATCGCAAACCCCGCCGTCGCGGTCACGTACGAGGGGAGCGCGCCCTCGTATTCGATCGCGGGAAGCAGGAGAGAAAAGAAGCTCGCCGCGATCATGATTCCCGCCGCCGCGCCCGTCAGCGCGGTCAGAATCCCCTTTCCCACGTTTTTGGAAAAGAACACGAAGGACGCGCCAAACGCCGTCATCGCGTACATGAACAGTGAAGCGATCAACGCCTGCCACGGCGCGCCCAAAGAAATAAACCACTCCATTTGTAAAACCTCCGTCGCGCACGCGCCGCCCGCGGCGCGTTCTACGCAGTCACTCTATCCTATGTTTTTCCCGCGGGAAAGCGTGCCTTCGCCGCCCGACAATCTGCCGCGCCCGCCTTTCTTTCCGCGATACGCTTTTTTTCGACCGCGCCCTATCTTTCGCCGCCGCGCGTTTTTCCGCCCTTGCTCAACGTTTTTCCGCGCCCTATCTTTCGCTGCCGCGCGTTTTTCCGCCCTTCCCGCCCGTTTTTCCGATTCCCGCCCCGCGCCCGCCTTTCTTTCCGCGATACGCTCTTTTCCGACCGTTCCGCATCTTTCGCCGCCCTTTTCTGCCCTGATCAACGTTTTTCCGCGCCCTATCTTTCGACCGCCGCGGCTATTTCCCGACTTTCGTCCGCTCCCGTAACGCGGCGCGCGGAAACCATCAAAAAAATTCAAAAAACTTTATTCAATATAGTTGACATACCCCCCCCCGTTGGTGATATAATGAAAAAAAATATGAAAAAAGGAGAAAGAAACATGATCAGAATATCGAAACGGTTTCTGAGAACGGTTCAGACGATCGCATGCGTGGCAGTGACGGTCATTATGATGATCCTCGCGCTTACGCCGCTCGCCCGACTCAACCTGCAACCCTATGCGGGGATCCAATCGTCGATGGGGGACTTTCTGGACGCCGCCTACGAGCAGCAATTGGCGGCTCACCCCGAAAACGCGGAGGCGTTGACCGAGCAATTTGACGCATATCGGGAAAAGCTCGACGCAGCGAGCGAGATGACGGGATCGGATAACGACGCGCTCGCCGCGCTTGCGGAGGAGGAAGAGGTGGACGAAGGAAGCATTGAGGAAATGCTTTCCGTCTCCTATCAGGGATATGATTATTCACCCTCGCCGTTCGGATTTCTGACCTCTTTCCCCGGCGCAATAAAAGTGATTATCGCTTCGATCAGAATTCAAAAGATCAACAGCGAATCGACGTCGATGGACGCAAAGCTCGAAGCCCTGCAAAAACTCGAAGAAACGGATTTCAGCTTCGTTTCGCAGGACGCGATCGATACGGCGTACTTCCTGCAATGGAACGTTTACCGTGCCGCGACCAGCAATCTGAACGCGATGGACACGTCGCAGTCGGGCAACGCGTTCGCTTCCCTGCTTACCATGGTCTATGCGTTCGCGATTCTCATCATCGCGCTCGTCGTATGCCCGATCGTGTTTATCGTTTGCGGAATCCTTGCGATTATCTCGCTGCTGGTACATATCCGCGTGCCGCAAGACGTTTACGGACCTTCCTGCAATAAGTTCCTGAAATGCGCGATGATGTTGCCCGTTTACTTCATCCTGCCGCTGTTCTATTCCAACTCCACGATTTCCGGTTCGGTGACGACCATGATCGTTCTGTCCGTGATCCTCATTGCGATCAACCTCGTCGTGACGCGGATTCAGAAACACTCCAAAGAGGAGTTCATGTATCTGAATATTTTGCAGGGCGGCTCCGTCCTCGGCATCATCGGCGTGATCATGTTCGCCTGCACCGTCGGGAATGCAGACCTCGCGGGATTCTTCAACAGCTCGGACGTTTACAACCAGCTCGCGCTCAGCGGATCATACAAGAGCCCGGCGGAGGTAATGGCGGCGCAAGCCATCGTTTCGATGACCGCAACCATCCTGCAAATCTTCTATCTGTTCGTCTACACGTACGCGATCAAAATGCTGGCGCGCGCGGCCTGCATGGACGGAAATACCAAAAAGGCAACGCCCGACGCGCATATCGTCTCCGCGATCGTCGGTATGTTCTCCTTTATTCTTCCGTTTATCATGTGCTCCGTGTTCAAGCTCACGATGCCTTCCGATCTGAAAGGCGCGGTCATCACCTACGGTATCGGCACGATCATCATGCTGATTGCCGAGATCGCCGTGTACGTGCTCAAACCCAACCTCGCGAAAGGTCTCACGGAAGAATCCGCTCGCGCGGTCAAGAACGGCGGCGGCAGCGCGGTTTACGACGGGCTTGTGTTCGGTCCCGTGGCGGAATTGAAGGCGGTTCCCGCTTCGGCGGAAGTCGCGGCTACCGACGCGGACGAAGAAAGCAACAAAACGGACGTCAAGAAAGGTTGACTTTCCGCTCCGCAAAAAAACCGCTCTTTTTATAGGAATTTTTCTATTAAAGTTCTAAACGCATAAAGAAAACCACGGGTTGTACCCGTGGTTTTCTTTATCTTTATCGCTTCTTCTAAATCATTACAATAGTCTTGCTCGACAAACTCTGATAAACCGCTCCCCGTTGCTTGAAAAAAGGCTTTTCTCGTAGAGAGATTTGCGTATTTTGCACTTCCTCTCGTTCAATCATATGGATCATAACATTGATCGATCAATCGGCAAGCCGACCTATCGTTCGCGCCAACGCCGACGGAGCGGACAAATGTTACGCCTCGAAGCGGTATGCCGCGGTGAAATCGTACGTTTCGCCGCGATCGAGAATCGAACTGCCGAGCGCCGCGTATTCGGGCACGTTGACGTTGTTGGGAATCGCCTGCGTTTCCAGACAGAATCCCGCGCGTTTTCCGTAATACGCCGTCTTTCCCTGCTGATCCAAACAATTCCCCGCGTAAAACTGCACCGCGGGCATATCGGTATAACAGCTCATCGTAATTCCCGTCTTTTCGCTTCTGACGACCGCGTAACGCGCGTATTCGCCGCAACGTTTTTTGAGAACGTGACAATGATCGTACCCGTTGCCCTGTCTGAGATCGACGTCGTCCGCGTCGATCTCCCGCCCGATCGCTTTCGGCTCGTTGAAATCGAACGCCGTGCCCTTCACCGCGCGGAATCCGCCGACGGGGATCAGAGTCGGATTGGTCGGCGTGATAAAATCGCAGTCGATCTGCATGACGTTGTCGAGAATACTGCCGTCGCCCTCGCCGTTGAGATTGAAATAGGCGTGATTGGTGAGATTGACCGCCGTCTTACGGTCGGTCGTTGCGTGATAATAAATTTTCAGTTCTCCGTCGCGGAACGCATACGTCACGCTCACGTTCAGATTCCCGGGATAGTTCTCTTCTCCGTCGGGAGAGAGAATCGAGAGAACGAGCTCGTCTCCCCTGATCTCGTGCGCCCAGATTTTTTTGTCGAATCCGTTCTTGCCGCCGTGAAGATGGTTGCCGCGGTCGTTGCAATAGAGCGCGTATTCCGCTCCGTCGATCACAAGCTTTCCTTCCCCGATCCGATTACCGAATCTTCCGATGAGCGCGCCGAGATACCCGCCGTTGTTCTCATATCCCGCCACGTCGCCGTAGCCGAGCGCCACGTCCGTCGGTTTGCCGTTCCGATCGGGTACGACGAGCGATTGAATTCTGCCGCCGTAATTGAGAATCACCGCCTTGCGCGCCCCGTCGCCGAGCGTAAACGCCAGCACTTCCTCGCCCTGTTTCGTTCTTCCGAACGTTTGATACGTTATCATATTGCTTTCTCCCGAGCCGTCGGTCTCCGACGCTCCGACGCGACGGTGTTTCCGCGCGTTTCCCTATGATTATAACACGCTTTTCCCGATTTGTAAATAAATTTCGGAAAGTTCGGCAAATTATGGTTATGCAGAAAAAATATATTCCCGTCGCCGTGTTTTTCGCGGCGCTTCTCGTCTTCCTCACGCATATCGGCGCCCGCGCGACCGCGACGCCCGTGTTCACGTTCGCGGAAGAAGAAAAAGCCGTCTATCTCACCTTCGACGACGGACCGAGCACCGTCGTGACCAACCGTATTCTCGATACGCTCGCCGAGGAACGCGTCAAAGCGACCTTTTTCGTCGTGAGCGACCGCGCCATGACCAGAAAAGAAACCCTCCGCCGCATTGCGGAAGAGGGGCATACGATCGGCGTTCATTCCGCTTCGCACGATTACGGGAAAATTTATGCGTCCGAAGCGGCGTTTCTCGACGACTTCGAAAAATGCGCGGAGACCATCCGCACCGTCGCGGGCGTCGCGCCGCACTGCTATCGTTTTCCGGGCGGCGGCGATCACGCGCGCATGCGCGAGCTCGTCGAAGCGAAGGGCTACGTCGTCGTGGATTGGAACGCCTGTTGCGGCGACGAAGAGTTTCCGAACGCAGACGCGGAAACGCTCTTCCGACGTACGGTGAAAACGTCGGAAGGAAAGTCCGTCGTCGTTCTGCTCTGCCACGACTCCGCGCCGCGCAAAGCGACGGCGGAAGCGCTTCCGCGCATTATCGCGTATTTCCGCGGGCAGGGATACGCTTTCCGCGCGTTCTGACGCCGCGCCGCATACGGCAGACCGCCTTGTAGAGCTCTCCGATCGGAACGACCGCGAGCGACGACAGGAATACGGTCGTCCACTGCGCGCCGCCGAGCGGAACGAGCGAAAACGCCTCCCGCAGCGCGGGTACGACCGCGAGCAGTACGTTGACCGCCACGCCCGCGACCACGGTGATCAGCAGCGTTCGGTTGGAGACCAGCCCCCTCAGACCGAGCGGACGCGTTTCCGTGCGCACGTTGAACGCGTGAAACAGTTCGAGAAAAGAGAGCACGAAAAAGGCGATCGTGCTCGCCGCGGCGTTCCCCCAACACCGCAACGCGGTCAGAAATACCCCCACGACGATCGCAGTCTGCACGAGCCCGAAGAACGCCATGCGCAACAGCGATTGTTTGCAGAAGATCTCGTTCGCGGAGACGGGCGGTCGGTTCATGACGTTTTCCGTCCGCTCCACGCCCAACGCGAGAACGGGCAACGAATCGGTGATGAGATTGATCCATAACAACTGCGTGGAAGTCAGAAAATCGTACTTCCAGAGAAAGAGCGTCACGAAGAGCACGGAGAGCACTTCCGCAAGGTTGGTGGAAAGAAAGAAGGAAATCGTCTTTTTTACGTTATAAAAGACGTTCCTCCCCTCCTCTACGGCGCGCACCATGGTGGAGAAATCGTCGTCGGCGATGACCATGTCCGCCGCGTTTTTCGTGACGTCCGTTCCCGAACCCATCGCAACGCCGATATTCGCGGCGCGGACGGACGGCGCGTCGTTGACGCCGTCGCCCGTCATGGCGACCACCTCGCCCCGCGCCTGCAACGCACGGACGATCTCCGATTTGTGCTTGGGCGAAACGCGCGCATAGACGGTGTAATCGAGCGCGCGGCGGGCATACCGCTCTTCGCCCATGCGGTCGAGTTCTTCGCCCGTTATAACCTGTTCCCGCCGCTCCGCGACGCCGAGTCTCCGCGCGACGGCATACGCCGTCTCCGCGCTGTCGCCCGTGATCATGACCGTGCGGATTCCCGCGCGGCGGCACGCTTCCACCGCTTCCCGCGCGCCCTCTTTGGGCGGATCGCTCATGGCGGCGACGCCGAGAAAGGTCAGTTCTTCTTCCTTCACGCCGCCCGCGTATTCCCCGACGGCAAACGCCAGAACGCGCATGGCGCGGGAGGCGTACTCGCCCGTCCGTTTGCGGATCGCCTCTTCGTCCGCTTTCGTCATCGTCCGCACGCCCGTCGGCGAAGAGATTTTCGTACAGCGTTTCAGAACGACTTCCAACCCGCCTTTGACGTAGAGCTTCGTCGTTCCGTCCGTCTTTGCGGCGACGCTCATCATCTTCCGCTCCGAAGAGAACGCGATTCCGTCCACGGGCGTCGGATCGACGGAAAAACGCGCGCGATCGGCGTATTCCACCAACGCGATTTCCGTCGGATCGCCGAGATAGGCGTTCGGCACGCCCTTGACCGTGTTGCAGGCGCGAAAACAGGTCAGCATCTCCCGTTGCGTCGCCGTCTCTTCGTAACGCTCTTCCGCGGCGGAAAAATCCGTCGCGATCTCTTCCACCGTCATGCGGTTCTGCGTGAGCGTGCCCGTCTTATCCGAACAGATGCAGGTACAGTTTCCGAGCGTCTCCACGGCGGAAAGTTTTCTGATCACCGCGCGGGAAGCGGACATGCGCTGTACGCCCATGGCGAGAATAATCGTCACCACCGCGCCCATGCCCTCGGGAATCGCCGCCACCGCGACGGCGACCGCGGACATCAGATTTTGCAGAAAGGTCGATCTGCGGGAGAGCAGTCCGCCGAGAAAGAGGACGGCGGCGACGGTCAGAACGACGACGGAGATGAGCTTTCCGAGCCTCGCGACCGTCCTGTCGAGCGTGGAAGGAACGCGCTCCGAATGTTCCAGAAGCCCCGCGATCTTTCCCATTTCCGTCTCCATTCCGGTCGCGACGACCATTCCGCGCGCCCGCCCCGCGACGCAGAACGTCGAAAAATGCGCCGTGTTTTTCCGTTCGGCGAGCGCCGAAACGCGCACCGCGCAGTCCGATTTGGAGACGGGATGCGATTCACCCGTCAGCGCGCTTTCGTCCGCGCGGAAATGATCGGCGGTTAAAATCCGACAGTCGGCGGGGATCATATCCCCCTCGTCGATCTCCACCACGTCGCCGGGAACGAGCTCTTCGGCGTCGATTTCCGTCACGCGCCCGTCGCGCACGACTTTCGCGCGGCAAACGGATAAACTGCGCAATTTTTCGATCGCCGCGTCCGCGCGATACTGCTGTAAAAAGCCCACGACGGCGTTGAGAAAGATCACGAATAGCAGAATCGCCGTGTCCGCAAGCTGGCTCTTGTCGCCCGTGCAGAACGCGAGCACGGCGGAGAGAAACGCGGCGCAGATGAGAATGATCGTCATCAGATCCCTGAACTGAGAAAAAAAGAGCGCTGCAAGGCTCTTTTTCTTCTGTTCCCGGATTCGGTTCGCGCCGTAACGGAGCAGCCGCCGCGCCGCTTCCTCCGACGTAAGTCCTTCCGCGCGCGCGGAAAATTTTTCAAATAGCTGTGATTTCGACAGTTCGTATTGTTCCATACCGTTAAAGTATGTCCGCACGCGCCCGATTATGAATTTTTCTCCGCGGAAACGCTCCCGCGCGTTCCGTTACGCGCTTATCCGCGCGCGCCGTAGCGGTCGAGATACGCTCTCATCGCGTCGAGATGCTCTTTCCCTCCGATGACGCCCTTTTCGATCGCCGCAATAATATCTTCGATGGTCGCGATGGAATATACCTTCACGCCGAATTCTTCGTACGCCTCCCGCACCGCGCTCTTTTCGCTTTCCAGCCCGCGCTCCATTCTGTCGACGGAAATGATCATCGCTTCCACCTTCACGTCCGCCTCCGCTTTGAGTTTGGGCAAAATCTCGCGGAGCGCTTTGCCCGAAGTCATCACGTCCTCGATGATCGCCACGCGCTCCCCGTCCGTCGGCGTCTTTCCGACGAACAGACCGCCCTCGCCGTGATCTTTCGCCTCCTTGCGGTCGAAACAGAAATTGAGATTCTTACCGTATTTCTGCGCGAGCGCGATGCTCGTCGCGACGGCGAGCGGAATCCCTTTATACGCGGGACCGACCAGCGTCTCGGCGTTCACGCCGTTTTCCGCATAGCACGCGGCGTAATATTCGCCCAATTTCGCGATCTGCGCGCCCGTTCTGTATTTTCCCGCATTGATGAAATAGGGCGCCTTTCTGCCGCTTTTCAGCGTAAATTCCCCGAAGCACAGCACCCCGTTTTCCACCATGAACCGTATGAATTGTTCCCGATACGTCAAATTTTCCATCTTTTCACCTCGTTTCTTAATTTAATTTCAACGATCCCGTCAGTTCGCTCACCCGCTTCACGCCGTGACGGTCGCACCAATCGGAAAGCTCCGCTATGATCTTCGGACAGCTCTGCGTGTCGGTAAAGTTCGCGGTTCCGACCTGAACCGCCGTCGCGCCCGCCATTAAAAATTCGATCGCGTCCTCCGCGCAGGCGATTCCGCCCATTCCGACGACGGGAATATCGACGGCGTGCGCCGCTTCGTAGACCATGCGCACGGCGATCGGCTTGATCCCCGCGCCCGACACGCCGCCCGTGTTGTTCGCGAGAACGGGACGACCGCGTTCGACGTCGATCGCAAGCCCCGTAAACGTATTCACGAGCGAAAGACAGTCCGCTCCGCCCTCGCGCGCCGCCGCCGCGTTCGCGGGAATGCTTTCGACGTTCGGGGATAGTTTTACGATGAGCGGAGTGCGTTTCAGGCTGCTCTTCGCCGCCGCCGTGACCTCGCGGATGCTTTCCGGTCTGATTCCGAACGCCATGCCGCCGCACTTTACGTTGGGGCAGGAAATATTCAGTTCCACGAAATCCACAAGCCCGTCCAGCCGCGCGCAGATTTCCGCATATTCGTCGAGCGTCTTGCCCGCGACGTTGGCGAAAACGCGCGTTTTGGATTTCAACCATGCGAGATCGTTTTTCAAAAACGCCTCCACGCCCGGATTCTGCAATCCCACTGCGTTGAGAATGACGCCGTGCCGCTCCGCGATGCGCGGAACGCCGTTCCCCGAACGCGGTTCGAGCGTCAGCCCCTTCGTCGCGACGCCGCCGAGCGCGGAAATATCGTAAATTTCATCGAACTCCCGCCCGAAACCGAACGTTCCCGAAGCGGGAATCACGGGATTCTTCAATTCGATCCCGCATAAGTTTACCCTTAAATCCGCCATTACAGTTCCACCTCGTTGATCTCAAACACCGGTCCGTCCTTACAGACGCGGGCGTGTCTGCCGCCCGTCTGATTGCACACGCAGACGAGGCAGGCGCCGATTCCGCACCCCATTCGCTCCTCCAAAGAGACGTAGACGGGAACGCCCGTTCCCGCGGTCGCGTTTTTCAACGCGCGGAGCATGGGCGCGGGACCGCAGGACAGTACGACGTCGGGACGGATCTTCCCGAAGTCCTCCATAAACGCCTTCACCGCCGTTCCCCGAAAGCCGTAGCTTCCGTCGTCCGTCGCCACGACGAGCGACTTCCCCCGCTGCATTTCGTACTCCATGCAGAGCGCGCGCTTGTTGCGGAAGCCCATATAGGCGTAAATTTCCTTGTCGTTCGCATAGGCGCGGATCGCGGAGATCAGCGGAAAGACGCCTACGCCGCCGCCGACGATCGCGACTTTCTTCTCCTCTTCTTTCACGAAGAACCCGTTTCCGAGCGGCAACAGCACGGACAGTTTCTCCCCCGCCCGATAGTTCGTCGCCAGAAACGCCGTTCCTCTGCCCTTGATCTGATAACATACCGTCACGCGGTCTCCCTCCGCCATGCAGACGGCAAACGGACGGCGAAGCGGATACTCTCCGACGCCCACCATGACGAACTGCCCGGGACGGATTTCAAACTCCTCTTCCGTATAAAAGGTGAGCGAATAGACCGATTCCGCGATCTGTTTGTTTTCCAAAACGGTAGCGGTTACTTCGCGCATATCTCCCCCAATACGGACAGCAGATCCGCTTTCATATCGAGACACGCCTGCCGCGCCGCCTCGTCGAATGCGCCGCCCGTCTTGCGGTAGGCGCAGAGGATTCCCCGCGAATTGTTGACGATACCGCCCAGACCGCGACCGTCGAAACAGTTTTTCAGCATCTCCGCCTTGCCGCCCTGCGCGCCGTAGCCGGGAATGAGGAAGAACGTATGACCGAGCCGCTCGCGCAGAATTTTCGCCTCTTCGGGATAGGTCGCGCCCACGACCGCGCCGACCGCCGAATACCCGTATTCCCCGACCGTATCCGCGCCCCATGCCTCGACCATGTCGCCCATGCACTCGTACACGGTACGCCCGTCGGAAAGTCTGAGATTCTGTAATTCGCCCGAAGAGGGATTGCTCGTCTTGACCAGAACGAAGATTCCCTTTCCGCGCTTTTTACATTCCTCGGTAAAGGGAAGAATCCCGTCCGAACCGAGATAGCCGTTGACGGTCAGCATGTCCGAGGGAAACGCCTCTTCCGCGCCTGCGCCCGTCTCCGTCTCGCCGAGGAACGCCGCCGAATAACGCGACGCCGTCGCGCCGATGTCGTTGCGCTTCGCGTCCGTAATGACGAACAGCCCCTTGCTCTTTGCGTAGACGAGCGTCTCGCGGAACGCGCGCAGTCCCTCCGCTCCGTACGCCTCGTAATAGGCAATCTGCACTTTTACGGCGGGCACGACGTCGCACACCGCGTCGATGAGTCTGCGGTTGAACGTCAGGATCGCGTCCGCAATCCCCTTCAAGTCGCGCACTCCCGCCCGCATCTCGTCGGGCAGATAGTCGAACGACGTATCCAAGCCGACCGCGGTCGGGTTCTGCATGGCGATGATTTTTTCTGTCAGTCTGTCGATGATCACGCTTCTTTCTCCTCGTATCTGATTGTTCCGTCCACGACGGTGTATTTCACGCGCCCGCTTACCTTTCTGCCCGTAAACGGCGTGTTTTTTCCTTTGGAAACGAACTCCGCGGGATCGATCGTCCATTCCTTTTTCAGGTCGACGACCGTAAGATCGGCGCGTTTGCCGACCGCGATTTCCCCGCCTTCCAGACCGAGAATCCGCGCGGGATTGCGGCTCATTCTGTCCGCAAGCTCCGGAAGCGTCAGAACCCCGCCTTTCACAAGCTGCGTATAGGAGAGCGCGAACGAAGTCTCGATACCGCTGATCCCGAACGCGGCGAGGTTGTATTCCACGTTTTTATCGTCCGCATGATGGGGCGCGTGATCGGTCACGATACAGTCGATCGTACCGTCGCGCAGTCCTTCGACGACCGCCGCCCTGTCGCGCTCTTCCCGAATGGGAGGATTGACTTTTGTGTTCGTGTCGAATCCCGCGATCGCCTCGTCCGTGAGCGTAAAATAGTGCGGACAGCTCTCCGCCGTCACCTTTACGCCGCGCGATTTCGCGGAACGGATGAGTTCGATTCCGCTGTACGTCGACACGTGACAGATATGAACGGGGATTCCGAGGCTCTCGGAAAGACAGATCTCGCGCGCAACGATCGCGTCCTCCGCCGCGCGGATGCTGCCCTTTAAGCCCGTGAGCGTGGAATAGTATCCCTCGTTCACCACGCCGCCGTCCACGAGCGCTTTGTCCTCGCAATGGCAGAGGCAGATCAAGCCGAAATCGGACGCGTACTGCATCGCAAGCGCCATGATCTTCGCGTTTTCGACCGTCCTGCCGTCCTCGGACAACGCGACCGCTCCCGCGGCTTTCATCGCGCCGATCGCCGCGAGCTCCTTTCCTTCCTGTCCCTTGGTGATCGCCCCGACGGGACGCACTTTGCAAAGACCTACTTCTTTCGCCCGCGAAAGAATATAGGACACCACCACTTTGTTATCAGTCACGGGGTTGGTGTTCGGCATGCAACAGATCTGCGTGAAGCCGCCTTTGACCGCCGCGGCGCAACCGCTCGCAATATCCTCTTTTTTCTCGAAACCGGGCTCGCGCAGATGGACGTGCATATCGATCAGTCCCGGAAAGACCGTCATTCCCGCGCAATCGATCTCCTCTTCCCCGAACAGTTCGGGCGCGATCTCCGCGATCCGTTCTCCCTCCGTGCGGATGTCCGCTCTTCTGACGCCGTCCGGAAAGACGACGTCCGCATGTTTGAATATCATATCGATTCCCTCCGTTCCGTCCGAGCCGCGCGCTCGCGCAGACTCAGACCTCCTCCTTCGTGAGCAGGAACAAGATCGCCATTCGCACGGCGATGCCCGACAAAACCTGCTCTTCGATGCGGCTCGTATCGCCGTCGATGAGCGCGCTCGTCAACTCTACGCCCCTGTTCACCGGTCCCGGGTGCATCACGAGCGCGCCGGGTTTCGCGTATTTCATGACCGATTCGTTCACGCCGTAATACTTCGCGTATTCGCCGAGAGACGGAAACAACCCGCCGTGCTGGCGTTCGAGCTGAATCCGAAGTCCCATTACGACGTCCGCGCCCTCCGC